>JAJZOA010000326.1:2873-29181 GCA_021852225.1 Planctomycetota bacterium | reverse complement strand
AGGGCTATATCGATGGTATTGGCCCCCAGGGTGGTATGGGTTTTCATAAGGGAAAATTCGCGGTCGGTCAGGCGGCCCGGCTTTAAAAGGACATAATCCGGTATGGCGACTTTGCCGATGTCATGCAGGGGACTGGTCAGATAGACCCAGCGGATAAAATTCGCCGTTATTTCGCCCCTATGTTCCGGCGTGGCGGCGAGATCCTGGGCCAGCAGACGTGAATAACTCTGCACGCGTTCAAGGTGCATGCCGGTTTCCGGATCGCGTGATTCCGCCAATTTGGCCATCGCAAAAATTGCGACGTTTCGCGTATCCATGGAAAGCACGCGCTCACCCGAACGCACGCGGGCCACAAGTTCATCAGGGTCGTAGGGCTTGCCGATAAAATCATCGGCACCCGCGGTCAGACCCTCCACCCGATGGAGGGGCAGATTGCGGCTGGTAACCAGAATAATATAGACGTAGCCCCACATTTCTTCGCGGCGAATGGTTTTGCATAAGGAAAGACCGCTCATGGGGCCGTCATTTTCCCAATCCGCCACCAGCAGGTGGCACAACCCCTGGCTCAAAATTTCCATCGCTTCCAGGCCGGAATCCGTGGCGATAACTTCAAAACCGGCGGCGCGCAGCGTTTGGCGGATGAGTGACAATCCCACGCGATCCTCATGAACCACTAGAACCCGCATTGTTCGTTTTTCTCCAGCAATACGCCATGGTTAGTATTCACGCTTGTCGGCTCCGGAGGTCCGTGACAATGCGGCGGGAAAAGAACCTGGCAGGCTCTCAGTCCCCCGTTTATTATCGGCTTTCACGCGATACATTTTCCAGTGCAAATTCACTTGCAATGATTTCGGGCACCCGTGCCGCCCAATGCTGCGACATTTCAAGTGTCTGGCCGCATTGTAACCGGAACGGCCGACATTGCCGCATCATTCGGCGACCGTATCTAGGTTCGGGTCCATGGCGGCCATTTTTTCCTCATGGGCTAACGCCTCGCTGGCCGGAATTGATGATCGTTTTCGAATGTGGCCTTTCGTAACCGTTACCCACACTTTGCGAATGCGTGCGTGACCCAACCGGCAGTGGCCGATAATTTCCGTGCCGTCAGGCATAGAGCAGATTAACTCAGGCAATTTGCCGACCAATTTCCACAGCCCGATTTGGGGAGCCCTGCGGGCCGCCGCCTTTTCCAGGCTTGGAGGCAGCCATAGCGGGCTTGGAATCGCAAAGCCTTTGAGTTCGTCTGCATGAATGCAATCGAAGAATTGTTTCGCGGTGGTAAATTTTTGCTTTCGTAATGCGGCGCGTGCTAAAAAATTTTCCAGTGTCTGCGTTTGCACCTTCGCGTATAGAATGGCCGTCGGATTACGCGGCAGGCTAAGCCAGTATTTTCGCCAAAGTTTTTCAAATGCCGCGTCATTTTTTCCGAAAACCCGTTCCCAAGCCTGTTCCGCGGGAACGCCATTGTGAAAAAGCTTAAGATAAGTGGTAAATGGTTTTGCAAACCGATGGTGATCGGCCCAGGCTAGAAAATAAATCATCGACCAGGCCTGGTCATAATTCACACCCATCAGCACATCATTCCAATGGCGGTAGCTCATGGTGCGCATGGCGTGAATGGACAGCAGCTTATGCCCACGAATTTCCGCCTTTAACCGCGCCAAACGCCAAGGCGGAATCCAGCCGGTCACAAAACTATTTCCGGTAAACAGGCCTTCGCCAAAATATTCCGCCACGCCTTCGTTGGCCCAAGGCGGCAGAAACCGGTGCAGGAATGCGAATGTGAACTGGTGGAAGCCTTCATGCTGAATAATATGCCACATCTGATGGTCAATGTGCGTGCCGCCGATGGCCATCAGCCGCTGCCCCTGGCCATCGACCATGAAAACACCCGCACTGCCGGGCACGCCGCCGGCCCGGTAATAATCGCTGCCACGGCGGTAGATGTAAAATGGGAGTTTCTGCGTCACGTAGCCGCCGAAAATCGAGTGCAGCCGCCGCTGATAAGCGGCCGCGACAAAGTTCATGCGCAGCCATATTTGCTGCAGTATCGCGCGGCTTTCATCGGTATGGAAAACATAATAACCTGGTGGGCTGAAAGTTTTCAGTTCGACGGCCGCCACCGGCTTGGGGCCACTGGTCAGAATTGCCAGAAACAGCGCGGTAGCCGCCAAAAGTCGCCAGGGTGAAATACCGTGGGAAATCCCGAAGGCGGAACTTATGCGGTGCGATAGCTGAGGCATCTACTGAATTCCATAAACAGGGGAAACACTTTTTGCCTCGTCCGCGCGTCTAACCGCGTTCAGGCATTAAGAATTTGCTCAAGTAATTCGCCGACCATTTTCGGGTCGGCCTTGCCGCCACTGGCCTTCATGACCGCGCCGCGCAAAAAGCCCAGCGACGCCTGCTTTTTCTTGGGATTGGTTTTGTAATCGGAAACCGCCTGTGGATTTGCCTCAATTGCCTGACGAACCCACGTTTGGTTCTGGCCGCTGTCGCGTACCTGAAGCAGTCCAAGTTCGGTGGCTACCGCCATCGGATCTGCCTGCGGATGGGTCACCAGATGTTCAAACACACTGGCCGCCGCGGTGGCACTGACCACGCCGGTTTCAGCCAGGCGGGCCAGCGATGAATATTGTGCTGCGGAAACCGGAAGGTCCGATATGAGTACGGTGCGGGCTTCGGAGGTGGCGCGTTCATTGGCAAGTTTTGCGGCCGATCCGAGCAGCAGATTGGTCAGTCGGCGAGCCGGGGCGTCCAGGCTCAGCGCCTGATCAAATAGTTCCGCAACCGGCTTTTCCTCGGTCAGTGAAAATGCCTCTTTGGCGGACAGGCCAAGCGTCAAATATCGCTGGCGGCGTGCAATAGGAAGTTCCGGCTGGCGGCTGTGCAATTCATTGACCCATTGTTGGCTCACATGCAGGGGCACAAGGTCCGGGTCGGGAAAATAACGGTAATCGTGCGCTTCCTCTTTTTCGCGCTGCAGCAGAGTCTGGCCTTTGTCATCATCCCAGCCGCGGGTTGATTTGCCCCCGGTTGCTTTGGCGGCCGGGTCGGCCATCCAGGCGGCAAGTTGCCGCTGAATTTCATACGCACAGGCCCGCTCCACAGCGCGGAAACTGTTAAGATTTTTGACTTCAGTAATCGGCGTTTTGATGACGCGCCCGCCGCTGGGGCCATCAGGAAATATGTGCAAATTAATGTTGGGTTCAAAACGCATGTGCCCCTGCTGCATGATGCCTTCCGAAACACCCAGATACCGACAAATCCTTCGCAGTTCTTCGCCGAACAGTCGGGCTTCTTCAGGACTGGCCAGATCCGGTTCGGTCACAATTTCCAGAAGCGGAGTGCCGGCGCGGTTTAAGTCCACCAGACTTTCCGTTGCTCCAGCCTCATGCAGAAGTTTGCCCGCATCTTCTTCCAGATGCGCCCGCCGGATACGCACTGTTTTCACCTGACCATCCGGCAGCGGCAATTCAAGTACGCCGGCGCCGCACAGTGGCTGGTCGTATTGGCTTATCTGATAATTCTTTGGCAGGTCCGGATAGTAATAACTTTTGCGGTCCCATTTGGTATGAGCGGCAATGTCGCATTGCAGCGCCAGGCCAACCATGATGGCCATTTCCACCGCGCGCCGGTTGATAACGGGCAATACGCCGGGCAGACCGAGAATCACCGGGTCCACCTGCGAATTCGGCGCACCGCCAAACCCGTTGGCCGCACCGGTAAACATTTTAGAGACAGTCGCCAACTGGACATGAATTTCCATGCCAATAATCACTTTATAGTGCGGCTGATCTGTCAGCGTGCCACCGCCATTAGATTCCTGGGTACCGGGTCGCATTCGTTGTGACTCCAAAGGGGCCAAGTATTTCCTGCGGACATCATAACCGGCTGGCGTTGCGCGGCAATCCCGCGGGTCCTGCGGCCGTGGTTCGTGCGGCGGCGAACTTGTGCCGAAGGAGGCAAAAAATATGATCGTCCGGCGTTGTAGTATTGCCCCTTTGTTGGCGGTACGATGAAGTACCGGAAATGTGAAGGCATTCTCGCTGCGCACATTCCGGTCTGGCCCGGCACAGATCACTTATGATGGTGTCATGATGGTTCATAAACTGAACAATTCCGCCGACAATCCATTGGCGCTGGATCGGCGTCGGTTTCTAACGGCCGCGTCCGCAGCCGCGGCGGCGGCGATCGCGTGTTCCCCATCGGAAACCAGAGCCGACGGCGTTTATTCCGGGGTTGTGCAATTGCGGGAATCGATGGGAGTCGAGCGCATCGCGCGGATTACGCCCTTTGGGTATCTGTCGCGCGTGGCTTCCAACCAGACCAGCAAATGGGTGCAGATAGATCTGGGGCGGACGCACGCCATTGATCAGATCAAGCTTATGCCGCTGCTGGGCTATGGACCGGTGGCCGAGTATTTTCCAAGTCGCTTTCGCCTGGAGGTTTCCGCGGATGATAAATTCACCGCTCCAAAAATGATTTGCGATCAGATGCAGCGCGACTTTCCACAACCGGGCAACAAAGTGGTCAATCTGCCGGGCCGGCAGACCGCGGGCCGATTCGTGCGCCTTACGGCCACCAAGCTTAACAGCGGGCAATTCGGCATGTCGAAAATAGAGGTCTGGTCGGGTGGGCGGGATGTGGCGGAAGGCTGCCGTGTGACCGATTCCGACGGCCTGATCGAATTCAACGCCGCTGGCGGCGGATACATTGCGCCCCAGCCCTTGGCCCAGGGTGGCGCATCGGACCAGGCGAATTATGAAGCCTTGCGGCAGATATATCCCTGCATGCCGCCCTACACTGCGAATTGGAGCCGAATGGGTGTTGTGATGCCGTTGACACGCCGTCCGCGGCCGCAGGGGGAAGGCGTGGTTACGGACAACGTCGGAAATGTCACGCCCGTCGCGGACTGGAGGCCGGTTAAATTCAAAGCTATTGCGCCGCGAAGCGGAGTGACAATCCGAGGCGGTTTGTTTCAGACCGTGATGGAAAATAATATCGCCTATCTGCTGGGACGTTTTGGCGTGGCCGAACTGCTGCGGCCGTTTCGCCAGCGGGCGGGTAAGCCGAATCCGCCGAATCTGCCGCCACCTGTTCCATTTTGGGATACCGATCTGCCCGGCTCCAATGCCGGACGTTTTATGATGGGGGCCGGCAATACCCTGCGTTGGATGGAACACAAGGAATTGCGGCAACGGCTTCATGCGGTGGTAGCGGGAATTGCGGAATGCCAGCGACCGGACGGCTACGCGATGGCCTATCCCGAAGATTCCATTTTTTACAGCGAACGCGCCGCTTATACCCGCTCATGGGTCACGCACGGTCTGGTGGATGCGGGGTTGGCGGGCCAGAAAGAAGCGTTTGGCGTACTGCGACGATTTTACGACTGGTTTGACCAGTGTGATTACCTGCCGGAATTGTTGCGCCGCGCCAGCCAGGGGGTGCAGGGCATGATCGCCAATACCCGCACCTATTTTACGCCCGTCGGAAAGCCGAAGGACCTGCAGGTGATTCAGCGCTACTTCCAGGAAAATTATTGGCTGGAAGGACTGGCCCGGCGCGACCCGGAGGCGGTCTGGCTGTATCCATATGACCATCCGCATTGCTACCTGCTGACATCCATCACTCCTTATCTGGATTTATACCGTGCCACCGGCGCGGCCAAATATCTGGACGCGGTTCTGGGTGCGTGGGATCTGTATCTCTGGAACTGGCAGCATATTGGAGGGGCCATCAGCATCTGTGAGGGTTATGCCTATCCGCCACGGTCCGCGTTTTTACACCTGCAAAATGGCGAGAACTGCGGCAGCAGTTTCTGGGTCAGCCTTAATCACGGCCTGCTGCAACTGTTCCCCGATCGGGAGCAATACGCCAGCGAAATTGAAAAATCCATTTACAATGTGCTGATGGCCAATCAGGCCGGCAACAGCGGAATCCGGTATCATGCCAGCCTTGATGGGCAAAAGGAAAACGGTGCACAAAACAATACCTGCTGTGAAGGCCAGGGAACGCGGCAGATCGGGTCTCTGCCGGAATATATTTATTCTGTCGCGGAAGATGGTATATATATTAATTTGTTCGCACAATCCTCCATTTCATGGGAAACCCGCGGCCGCCCTATGCATCTGGCCATGGAAACGCGGTTCCCTGTGCACCCGCTGGTGAAAATGACGGTCCAGGTGACGGCACCCGTGGCGGCGGTCATTCGCGTGCGCGTGCCGCAATGGGCGGATGCGGAGATGAGGGTTTATCTGAACGGCAGGAAAATCGCGACTGGCAGGCCCGGATCGTATCTGCCGCTCAATCGCGTGTGGGCAAATGGTGACGTGATTTCCTTTACACTGCCCATGGATGTCCGATTGTCCCTTTATACCGGCATGGATCAATTTCCGGGCGGTTTGCGCTACGGCTTCGAATTCGGACCGATTTTGCTTGCCGCGGTCTGTCCGGATGGCAAGCAGGACCCTTGGCAACTGCCGGTGTCTGCCGATGATATCCTTGCTCGCTTAACGCCAGTCAACGGCAAACCGCTCCATTTTACCGTATCGGGTGCCCCAGGACATGAATTCCGGCCGTACTGGCCGATTGAATCAGAACGATTCACTTGTTTTCCCGAACTTAAATCCCCGGCGAATTATCCGGTGATTCCAGTGGAGAAGCATAATCTGGCGCTCGCGTCCAGAGGTGCCATCGCCACGTCGGACAGTGAATTGGCTGCCGAGCCGGGTTGCACATCAAAAGTAATTGACGGCATTATCGCCAACCCCGTGGACTTTGCCGCGAACCGCTGGCATTCTTCCATTGCCACGCCGCATCCGCACTGGGTGCAGGTAAATTTGCCGCGGCCGGAAAAGATTGGTCAGGTGATTATTAACTTTGCGGATCCGCTGGGACATCCGGTCAGTTTTCAGGGGATCATGCGGGTGAATGGCCGCGACCATGTGGTATTTGAAGAAACGAATTATAAAGGCTGGCGGGAATACAGGACGCACATTAAACCATTGCGCACGGATAATTTTCGGCTGGTTATTCGCGCATCGGCAAGTCCGCGGTATCCCAATGCGGCGCAGGTAAGTCAGATTCAGCTTCTGCCGCCCGTGTAGTCTGAAAATGTCACCGCATATGGTGCGCGCCGGTTTATCGGCTATAGTATGTTAAACGGCGAAGCCCTGCGGGCGGGCAAACGGCATGGTCGGGTCGGATTCGTCACCGGGCAGTTGCGGGTTCCAGTCTGTCGGCCGTAAAAACCAGGAGTTCACTTTACGCATGCTCCAGGCAATTTTATTTGATTTTGCGGACACGCTGGTAAGTTTTGGAAAAATCCGGCCTAAAGTGCTGTTTCCCGCAGCCGCCAAGGATACCTATCAATATCTGCGGGAACAGGGGTACGTTCTGCCGCCATTTCAGCTTTATGCCACGGCTCATTTTCGCACATTTCGGCGGCGGTTTATCTGGTCGACGATTCGACGCCGTGATTTTGACGCCATGGATATGGTGGCAGGCGTGCTGGCGCGGCTGGATGTTCCCATTGACGAACGAGACCGCGCGGCGCTGGCGTGGCTCTGGTATCGGCCGGTGCTGCGTCAGACGCGGGTGGAACCAGGCACGCTGGACATGCTGCGGGAACTGCGCAGTCGCGGCTTAAAGCTGGCGATTGTGTCCAATACCTGCGCTCCGGGAATTTGTGTGGATCGACATTTGGCGGATGAAAATCTTCTGGAATTTTTTCCAACGCGGGTGTATTCGTGCAACACCATTTACCGCAAACCGCATCCGCATATTTTCCGCACGGCGCTGCATGAACTCGGCGTTACGCCGCGGCAGGCTGTTTTCGTGGGAGACCTTATTCGCGCCGACATCAAGGGTGGCCGCCGGATCGGCATGACCACGGTCTGGAAGCCGGCGGGCACCGCGAAGAAAACCGCGCTCCGGTACAAGCCGGATCACGTGATTCGCAGAATTACCGACTTGCCGCGCGTCGTGGACCATTTGATGGAAAGCCAGAATGCATGGGCGGTGGAAGCCACATAATATGTGATCAATATAGATCGAGATTATTTGTTCGAAACCGGCTTTATTCGCGGTGCAATCTGCCGCTTCTGGCACATCGGACAGTACACAGTCGTGCGGGCGCTGACTTGAATGGATTTAAGAGCTTGGCGGCAGCGGGTGCACGGCAGGCCGCCTCGGCCATACACCTGCAGACGTTTTGCGAAGCGACCCTCCTGCATGGAAACGTTGCGGTAATCCCGCAAGGTGGTTCCACCCAGCCGCATTGAAGCCGCCAGTACCGTTCCAATGCACTTGACCAACAGATCAATTTGTTCGACGGAAAGGCGGCTTAAAAGCTGCTGCGGGTGAAGCCTGGCCAGCCACAGCGCTTCATCAATATAAATATTGCCCAGCCCCGCCACGTCGCGTTGTGACAGCAGTGTGGCTTTTAACCGCCCGCCGGCCCTTCGCCAGTGTTGCAGATCGCTGGATTCCAGCAGCAGGGCATCTACACCAACGCCCTTGTGTATGTGTTTTGCCCGGGCCTGCTCCATGCTTTCGTGCAGCCAGACTCCGCCGAACCGCCGCGGGTCGCGGATGCGTATCTGTCGTTGTGAATCAAGCGTAAAAATCAGATGCGTGTGCTTTTCCACGCCGCCGCTGGTGGGTTCAGCGGAAATTCGCCCGCTCATGCCCAGGTGCAGCACCAGGGTCTGTTCGTGATCCAGTCGGCAGAAAAGCCATTTGCCGTGCCGGTCTATCGCCACAACTTTGTGTCCGCGAATATGTGGCAACAAGTTCAGTCCGGCGCGAATGTAGTCGGGGCGCAAAATCTGAATATCCACGATTCTGGCTCCGACCAGAACCGGAACAAGCGTGCGGCGAACTTCCTCAACTTCAGGCAATTCAGGCATCAACCAACCCCCGAATCGGCTTGAAAACGAGCCATGCGTCCCTTTGGATCGCGATTCCTTCGCAATGCGACAGGCAAATCAGGCGGTTGGAGCGGCGGCTTCAGCCTTCGGAGGCGGGTTTAACAGGCGTTCCATGGAGGCCAGTAGCCGATCCATACGGAACGGCTTGTTCAGGTAATCATCCACCCCCAGCGATTCGGCGTAGGTTTTATGCCGCGTCCCGAGGTTCCCGGTGATCATAATAACGTGTGGCTTGGTTCCCTTGGGCTTACGGGCCTTAATGCGTTCCAGCACCAGAAAGCCGCTCCGTTTGGGCAGCATCATATCCAGAATTATCAGGTCTGGCTGCTCTTTTTCCGCAATGTCCACTGCGGTGTTGCCGTCAGCGGCGGAAAAAATCTTCGCGCCTGTGGTGGAAAGCGCCGCGGTGATGGTTGTCAGCACGTCGGCGTCGTCATCCACGACTAAAATTGAACGATCTTTGAATTGGTCAGCCATGATTCTAATACTCCAGAGGAAAAGTCCTCAATCTATAAGAAATCCAAAATGAACTCCCCGGCTCGGCTTTGGAGGTCGTGCCGGGGGGTGGAATCGCGGTTCCTGATCTTTCAGGCCAAGTTCCCGATTACCGCGTCGGCAAACGCACTGCACCGAACTTCGGTTGCGCCGGTCATCAGGCGGGCGAAATCGTAGGTGACAACTTTTGATGCAATGGTTCGTTCCAGCGAACGGATAATCGAATCCGCCGCCTCCTGCCAGCCCAGATGTTCCAGCATCATAACACCGGAAAGCACCACACTGCCAGGATTTACTTTATCCAGATTCGCGTATTTGGGTGCGGTGCCGTGCGTGGCCTCAAAAATGGCGTGGCCGGAGTCCGAATTGATATTCCCGCCGGGTGCAATGCCTATGCCGCCAACCTGCGCCGCCAAGGCGTCACTCAAGTAGTCGCCGTTGAGGTTTAAGGTGGCAATGACATCAAATTCTTCCGGCCGCGTAAGCACCTGTTGAAGGGTTATATCGGCAATGGAATCTTTAATGACAATCCCATTGGGCAGCTTGCACCATGGGCCGCCATCTATTTCCACCGCGCCATATTTTTCTTTGGCAATCTGATAACCCCAGTCACGGAAGGCCCCTTCCGTGAATTTCATGATATTGCCCTTGTGCACCAGATTCACACTTTTGCGCTTGTGCAGAATTGCGTAGTCAATTGCTGCGCTGATCAGCCTCTGAGATCCTTCCTTGCTGACCGGCTTAATACCGACGCCGGAGGTTTCCGGAAAACGGATTTTGCCGTAGGATTTGGGAAATTCCTTCTGAATAAATTCCAGAATCTTTTTGGCTTCCGGCGACCCGGCCTGCCATTCTACGCCTGCATAAATATCTTCCGTATTTTCACGGAAAATAACCATGTTGACCGCTTCAGGGCGTTTGACCGGGCTTGGAACGCCGGCGAAATAACGCACCGGCCGCAGGCAAATGTACAGATCCAGCAATTGGCGCAGCGCTACATTTAAAGAACGGATCCCGCCACCAACCGGCGTGGTCAGCGGGCCTTTAATTCCCACCAGAAAATGTCGGAAGGCCTCCACCGTGTCGTCTGGCAGCCAAGCTTTGGCGTCGCCTTCCGGTGTACCGGTTTTGAATTTGTTGAACGCTTTTTCCCCGGCGTAAACTTCCATCCAGGCGATTTTGCGCTTGCCGTGGTAGGCTTTCACCACGGCGGCATCCAACACCCGCACGCTGGCTCGCCAAATATCAGCACCGGTACCATCCCCTTCAATAAATGGAATAATCGGCTGGTCCGGCACGTGAAGCCGCTTTCCTGAACCCATCGTAATAGTTTGACCCTGCGCGGGAACGGTAATTGTCTTAAAGTGGGGGTGGCTCATGCCCGAAGATCCTTATCTGTTTGCGAAAAACCATTTTTCATACAGTCCAATACAGTATCCAACAGCGGCAAATCACACAAGCGGGTTATGAATTGAACAGTCCGGCCTTCAGAAAACATTATAGGCGGTCTGATGCGCCACTCGGGCTTGGGCAGAGGCTGATCAATGGACAAAGCCGGGGCAATCTGATCCTGGGCTTACCGACGAAGCAATGCGAGCCGTGCACCAGCTGTTCAGACAGGCTGGTCTACAATCCATATTTCTCACTTTAACCGGCATATGGCTGGGCCTGCGGATTCCTCAACTGCGGCCTGCCGAATACAGGCCGCAGCCGACTAAAACGTATATTGTTCAACAAGATTGCTCCCCAAACTGTCCGTTTTTCAGATAAGTCGGCGACTATGTGAAATTTAGTTTTCCGTTTTCAGCGCATCGGAGATCCAGCCTATCCGAATTCACGGCGTTATTCCGGCCCGGTTCCTTATCGTAACTATAAGATGGAGTCATCCGTTAAAACTCACATGTTCAAAAGCCCCCTGTATCCATTTGCCACAGGGTGCCGCTTCCATCGGGCGGGCGAAGAAAAATCCCTGAAGTGCATCGCATCCGATCGCTTCAAGGCGGCGCGCCGCATCTGCGGATTCCACTCCTTCCGCGGTAACCGTCAGATTCAGGTCATGTGCCATTTTTGTAATCGCACGCACCAGCCGCTGGTCGGATTCGTCGGCGGTAATGGAACGCACAAAACTTCGGTCAATTTTAAGCCGATGAATCGGGAATCGCCGCAGATATGAAAGCGACGCGAAGCCTGTGCCAAAATCATCCACAGCCAGTCGCGTACCCATGGATGAAAGCCGTCGGAGTACCGGTTCGGCCTGATCTTCCATCAGAATGCTTTCAGTCAATTCAATTTCCAGCATATCCGGTTCAATGCCCGCACTGGATATTTCACGATTGACGACCTCGCACAAATTCAGATTCCCGCACTGAACCGCGGACACATTCACCGCCATGCGAACATCAAAACCGTTCCTTCGCCACTGTGCCAATTGTCCGCACGCCTGTTTCATGACCCATGCGCCAATGGGCACAATCAGGCCGCTTTTCTCAATCAGTGGAATGAATTCCAGCGGCGGCAGAACGCCGAATTCCGGATGCCGCCAGCGGATCAGTGCTTCCATCACCAATGGCTTGTTGCTGCGTGAATGCACCATCGGCTGATAGCACAGGAAAAATTCGCCGCGATCCAGGGCCTGACGTAAATCGCCGCTTAGCCGGCTGGTGCGCGGAATGCCTTCGTTCAGCGACTCTTGGTTGAATACAAACCGGTGCCGCCCCAAACGTTTGGCGGTCTGCATGGCATTAAATGCGGCCGCCAGAATGGTGTCAGGTTCCCGGCCATCTCCGGGATACAGGCCGATGCCGATACTGGCACCCACCTGCACCAGTGCATCACGAACCGGGATGGGCTGGGAAATGCTATCGATAATCTGGCTGGCAACCTGGGAGGAATCAAGCGTGTCGGCAACATCCGGCAATAATACGGCAAAGTCATCAGAATCCAGGCGTGCGACCAACTGGTCTGTCCTTATGCAGCTTTGGATGCGTTCAGCAACCATTTTCAGCACGATGTCCCCGGTTGCCGCGCCCCTTCGCTGATTCAACACCCGAAAATTATCCAGATTCACCACCAGCAGCGCCGCCAGACCTCCTTCGCGCCGCAGCCGGGTCATGTGAAAGCGCAGCCACTCAAAAAACAGCGCTTTGTTGGCCAACCCGGTCAGTAAATCGCGACTGGATTGGTCCCTTAGCTTGGCGGAAAGAATCCGCTTTTGACGCAGGTCGTACAGGAGAATTCGATATCCGGCCAGCACGACCAGCGTTACCAACAGAACAAATACGCCGGCCAGCAATTCCGTAAGTGTGCGCCGACGGCGCGCGAGCCGATCTTCCGCAGCCAGTGAGCCGGTTTCCCCGGCGCGCAATGTCGCAATGTCGCCACGCAGGCTGTCCATTTCCGACTTGCCAATATTCGTCAGGACCGCATTCCGGGCGGCCGCAAACCCCATGGTCTTGCGAAGGAAAATTGTGGACTTGAGTTCTGTGAGTTTGTGCGCGCACAGGGCTCGCATTCGGTCAAGGATACGCTGGTTATTCGCGGTCTTCGGCAGCAGTTGTTGCAATCGCGCCAGATCATGATGAATGGCCGCCGAGCCTGCGGTGTAAGGTTGCAGGTAGGAATCCCGACCCGTAATAATGTAACCACGCTGACCCGTTTCGGCATTTTGCAGCGATGAAAGCAGTCCGGTTAATGCCCCAAGCGTTTTGTTGTCACGTGATATACGATGCTCCGCCGCGACTGTCGCAATTGCATAGTTGCTGGCCACCGCCGCCAGAGCATACATAATGGCTACCAGGCTAAGCAGCGCAAGCAAAACTTTGGTTTCAATTGGTATTCCAAGGCGAACCCCACTGCGCATGGTTCCGGGCCGGGGGTTTTGGTTTACAACCGCTGCCGGAGTTTCATCACTGGTTCGTGGTCGGTCCATGAATCTTGCCCAAGCAGACAAAAACGACACACAAGTCAAGTCATTATTTTATTTATCGGCAGCGGATACCGGAGTACGCCAAGGTATTTTTACTTTCGTGAACTTCATGCGTTTATGGCCCTCTGATGGTTGTTTTGCAAGCAGTGGCCCTTCCAGACGCGTGTATTAAGCGGGCGTTTGGGTGCGATTAAAATTCAGATTCGGCACCGAAGCTGTGGCCACAGAAGAATAGTTTGGCGCGTTAAACGTGGCCGCCCAGTGGCCGGGCGTAACTTCCTTAAGTTCCGGCATTTGGGCGCGACATAATTCGCGCGGCCCCGGCGGGCACAAGGTGCAGCGCGGTTCAAATCGGCAGGTATTCAGCCAGGTCCGCGGATTGGGAACCGTTCCGGGAATGGTGGTAAGCAGTTCCGCCTCATGCCCCAGACGCGGGACGCAGCTTAACAGCCCCTGTGTATAAGGGTGAAGAGGGTGATCGAAAAGATCATACACATTGGCAAATTCTACGATCCGCCCGGCATACATAATGGCCACCGTGTCCGCATTTTCCGCCACCACGCCCAGGTCGTGGGTAATTAAAAGCAGGGCCATGCCCGTACTTTCCCGCAATTCCGCCAACAACTCCAGAATCTGGGCCTGAATGGTCACATCCAATGCAGTGGTCGGTTCATCGGCAATCAGCAGGTCCGGCTTGCAGGCCAGCGCCATGGCTATCATGATGCGCTGTTTCATGCCGCCGGACATCTGATGCGGAAATTCCCGCAGCCGCCGCGCCGGGTCCGCAACTCCCACACGCTTAAGCGAATCCACGGCCAAGTCCAATGCGTCCCGAACCGAAACCTTCTGGTGCAGATCTATGGCTTCCATAATCTGGTCACCAATGGTGAAAACAGGATTCAGCGAGGTCATCGGCTCCTGAAAAATCATGGCAATGCGTCCGCCGCGGATCTGCCGCATTCGCTTTTCCGGCAGTTTCAACAGGTCATGGCCGTCAAATATAATTTCGCCCGCTGTGATTTTCCCAGGCGGCTCAGGAACCAGGCGAAGAATTGACATGGCGGAAACACTTTTGCCGCATCCGGATTCCCCCACCAGAGCCATCGTCTGTCCCGGGTAAATGCAAAAGGAAACACCATCCACTGCGGGAATAGGCGGCCCATTGGCAGCACGGAATTCGGTGCGAAGATTGCGCACCTCCAGCAGCGGAACGCCTTGGGCTTGAATTTCCGTTGACATCAGTTTTCCTTTGCAAGATTACGCGGGTCTATGGCATCACGGAATGACTCCCCGGCCAGATTGAAAGCCAGTACCGCCAGAAACAGCGCCATCCCCGGTCCAAGTGCCTGCCACCAGCGGAACACGGTGGCTGGATTTCCGGCGGCATTGAGCATCTGTCCCCACGATGGCGTGGGCGGACGCACACCCACACCAAGATAGCTGAGGCTGGATTCGATGGTCACCGCGCCAGCCAGGCCAAAACTTGCGGATACCAGTACGGGCGTAAGTCCGTTGGGCAGCATATGCCGGAACAGAATCCGCCAGAGCGGCGCGCCGGAAGCATGCGCCGCGGTGACATAATCCAGGCTGCGAATGCGAAAAAATTCTCCGCGCAGCAGGCGCGCGTAACCCGTCCAACCGGTAATTCCAAGAATGATCATGATCAGTGTAATGCTTCGGCCAAAGGTCGCGACAAATGTGAGAATCAGAAAGAATGTCGGAACGGATTCCACAATTTCGACCAGTCGCATACCCAGAATGTCCATCACGCCGGAAAAATAGCCCATGATCGCACCTACCAGAATGCCAATTGCCAGCGCAATAAATTGGCTGATGAATCCAATGCCCATTGCCACACGCGCCGACCAGAGCAGACGGGCAAGTTCATCGCGCCCCAGTCCGTCGGTGCCCAGCAGGTGCCCCGGCATCGGGCGCTTGTTCACAAGGTCCTTTTCCAACGGTTCCATGGTGGCATATCCCCAGGGGATCGGAGCCATGATCGCGGCTTTGGCCTGACCGGTCCGCAGAAGTTGCCGGTAATCCCGACTGTCCAGAAAATTATGGTGGAGATAAGTCACCGCCAGGCACCCCGTCAGTGTCAGGCCGACGGCCCATAGAATGCCTGTTCGCCGCCAGTTTCGCGTCCCATTAGCCGCCGAAGGTGGAATCAGCAGACGCATGGAAATGCAGACAAGCAGGCCCGCGCCGGCCAGAAGCATGTTTATATCTGTGGTGGTCAGGTCGGCAAACAGCGGATAGGCGTGTGAGTAACCGCCCGTCGGATTCTTTAGCATTATGCTATAGGGATGGGCATTGGCGATAAATGGCACGAAAACCGCTAGAAATAGCAGCAGTGCGATATAGGCCAGGCTAGCTCTGACCAGCAGCGGTCGCACGGATCGGTCCAGCACCACCCGCCAATAGCTGCGGACCGCGGATTGCGGCGAATCCTTTGCCTGTTGCGGTACGGCTGTTGTATCAGGCATAGGACACCCGCGGGTCCAGGGCCGCATAACAGATATCCACCAGCAGATAGGCGATCAGCATCAGCACCGCGCCGATAAGTGAAATTGTCTGAATCATTGGAAGATCGCGCGCATACGTGGCGCTGTAGGCCAGCTTGCCCATGCCATCAATCGAAAATATCTGCTCCACTATGACCGACCCGCCCAGCAGGCCAGGAAGCGTCATGCCCACAATGGTTACCAGCGGCAACAAGCTGTTTCGCAAAATATGGCGCAGCAGAACAGCGGATTCCGGCAGCCCCTTGGCCCGCGCTGTGCGGACATAATCCATCCGGTAGTTTTCCAGGATCGACCCCCGCACCTGTTTGGCTAAATAGGCAAAGCTGCCATAGCTCAGGCAGATGACCGGCAGGGTAATGTGCCAGCAGTAATCCCACACGTATTGAAAATAGGTCATGTTGGAGGTGTTGGTGGAATGAATCCCCGCGGACGGAAACCAGTTGAGTTTCTGCGGATTGGCCAGCAGGCCCAGCATCATGGATCCCACCCATATAATGGGCAGCGAATAGAGCGCCAGACTGACAAAGCCGAAGCAGCGATCGGCGAACGACTGCTGCTTAACCGCCGCCAGCATGCCGCCGGGAACCGCCACCAGATAGACAATGATGATCGACAGAAAATTGATGGCCAGCGTCACGGGTAACCGCTGTTCAATGAGGTTGATCACCGGCTGATTGTATTGCGTTGAATAGCCAAGATTGCCATGTATCAGGTCATCGATCCATATAAAATACTGCCTCGCCAGGCCGATCGGCTTGCCGTTGCGGTCCACCATGTGCAGTTCGCGCTTGACGAACAGCGATTCGGCCTTTTGTGCCTGCTGCGAACGGATGGTTCCGGCCGCAAACTTCCCGCCGCCCGTGGACAAACCGGGTGCCATGCGCACGACCACAAACAGCATGAAGGTCATTCCCAGAAGCGTGGGAATCATCAGCAGCAGTCGCTTGAAAATGTAAGATGCCATTGCGTTTGTCCGTTTATGAACAACTGCTTTCAGCAGGTCGCGTCAGTGGTATTTCTGCGCCGCCAGAGGGACATACCAGTCACCTTCATTCAGGCCCAGTTTTCTATACGGGCGCGTGTTTTTAAACCGGTGGTTGATGACACTGAGGCTGTAAAATGTAAACATGAACATGTACGGCTGGTCATGATAAATCACGCCTTGAAGTTGATGCCATATCGCCATGCGTTTGGGCAAGTTCATTTCCCGGCGCCCCAGTGCGATCAGCCGGTCGGCTTCCGGGTCGTCATAATCTCCGGCATTGCTTCCCTCATGAGCAAAGGATGCGGAATCAAATATCTGATAAGGGTCCTGTTCAATGCCGCCGCTCCAGGAAATCATGACCGCATCGAATTTGCGATGGTTGAGATTGGTGATCATGGACGCGAAATCAAGCGGTTGGATGGTCATGTCCACACCGGCGCGGGCGAATGCCGACTTGATATATTCCGCCATGCGCTGACCCAGTGGAAACTGTGACGGAATGGTCAGCGAAAAATGAAATGTCACGCCATCGCGTTCCAGCACGCCGGCAGAACCCATTTTCCAGCCGGCCTTGGCCAGCAGTTTTTCCGCCGCCGCCGGGGCGTAGGGAAGCGGTCGGATGGAAGGATCGTTTTGCGGCGAAAGTGGATTAAAGGGGCCGGTGGTTTGTTGTGCCAGACCGTACAAAAATGTTTTGATCATGGCCGGTTGGTTGACCAGCATCGTCAGAGCGGTGCGGGTTTGGCGGTCTTTGAACCACGGTTTTCGCAGATTCCAGCCAATGTAGCTGTAGCCTGATGTGGGCAGCATGTATTTGTAGCGGATATATTTTTTCGCAAAGTCCGGCTGCTTTTTGTATTTAACCCATTGCGAAGGTTCCAGGCTGTCCACATCAATCTGGCCGGCCAGAAAAGCCTGCAAAGCCGCCTGCGGATTCTGAATAAATCGCATCACGATGCGGTTAAACGTCGGTGGGGGGCCCCAGTAATACGGATTGCGCGCCAGAACGATGCTTTGTCCCGGTGTCCAGCGCTTCAGGATATACGGTCCGCTTCCCACCAGCACGCGTCCGTTGTGATTAAAATCTCCGGGTTGTTTGAATTTATACACATTTTCCGGAATGATCTGCATTTCCCCCACTTCTTCCAGCGATTTAAAATAAGGCTTTTTGAACGTGAAAATGACTGTGCGCCGGCCGACGGCAACGCACGTTTTCACATCATCAAAATAGCCGCGAATCGGGGCGCAATTAATTCCCGGATTCATGATCGTCTGATAAGAGAATACGACATCCTGCGCCGTCACCGGCTGGCCGTTGGAAAATTTCGCCCGCTTGCGAAGGCGAAAGGTGATCTTCAGGCCATTTTTGCTGACGCGGTACCACCGCGCCAGCCACGGATCAAACCTCAAGGTGTCTGGGTTGCGCACCAGCAGGGACTCGAGTACCCAGTTTTGAACGTCCATTGCCGCCAGGCTTTGCGGTACATAGGGCATGATGCGGTTGGGTTCCGCATCCAGATTCAGCACCAGCCAGTCGCCGGGGGCGTAGTCCGGGCGGGAGTAGGGATTGTGCGGCGATATCGGAGGATTCGGGAAAAATACATAGCGATCGCCGTCGGGCAGGGTTTTGCGGACGCTGGCCCGCGCCGGTGTGGCGGTGGCGTGGCCGATGGAGGTGCCACCGGCGGAAATTTTACGCAGCAGTTGAATTTCCATGCCCTGCTGCTGATTCAGAGTTTGTATCGCCTTGCGCAGCGACACAATCTGCCGTCCCTGGTAACTGTATTGCCCCATCGTTAGACCGATCAGCAACAGCAACGCCAGCATGATCACCAGAAATATAAAGTCCTTGACCGTGAAGCGATTGCCCATGCAGGCTCCCATGCGTTTTGAGCAAACCGGTGCCCGAAGGGCTTGCCGGCCTTTGTGTGCGGGCGGTCAACCGGCCGCCCCGCTTTTCCGTGCCGGAATTCTAACCGCAAATCAGGGTCTTGTGCGCGGGTCCAGCGCATCCCGCAGGGCATCGCCCACAAAATTCAGGCACAACAGGCCCATTCCCAGCCCCGCGCACGGCCAGAATATCAGCCACCAGTGTGTATGAATCGGATTGATATCACCCACACCCGCGGACGCAAGATTTCCCCATGTTGGCAGCGGGGGCTGAACTCCCAATCCCAGAAAACTTAAAAATGATTCGCTCAATATCGCTCCGGGAACCGTCAAGGTGGCGTACACCACCACCGAACTGACCAGATTGGGCAGAATATGCCGAAACATGATGCGCATCGGACCAAGGCCCATCGCTCGGGCCGCCTCCACAAAGGGCTGGTCACGCAGGCTCATGACTCCGCTGCGAACCACCCGCGCCATGGTCAGCCAACTGACCGCCCCAATTCCCACAAGCAAAACCAGAAGTCCCGCAAAAGTCTGCGGCTGCCGCACGCCCGCCGCGCCCAGCCAGCCGCCTACACGACCAAGCAGGGCCACCCTAAGCAGAATCACCAGCAGAATATTCGGCAGGCCATACAGCACATCCACACTACGCATCAGAAACGCATCGGTTCGGCCGCCCGTGTACCCGGCAACCAGCCCCACGACAACGCCGATGCTGACGGCAATTGCGGCCGAAGCCAGGCCGATAAACAGTGAAATGGCCCCGCCCAGCAGAAACCGGCAGAATAAATCCCGCCCCAGCCGATCCGTCCCCATCCAGTGTGCCGCGTCCGGCGATTGAAGCACGTTGTGCAGATTCTGCTGGTTGTAATGCGTTAAGGTCCAGGGAAGCGTGCCGTAACACAGCATCGCCAGAATCGTCAGGCCGACTAGACCCGCTATCCCCAGCCGGTTGTCTCCGAATCGCAGCCAGGCCAGCCGCATGGGCGATGCAGGGGCCGCAGCCGACGGGGGGTCTGTTCTGATCGTCAACAGCGTCATGTGAACCGCGACTCCAGGCTTGCGGCGAATCAATACACTATCGTCGCCGGAAAAGCATGCATCCTGTCGGCCGCCCGCAGGGCGGCTCTCCTGTGCAAAATATGTCGTACGCGCTGGCGGTGCGGATCAGCTGCCAAGTCCAAAGGCGGCATGAACCGCCCGCAGCGCCTTGTCGGCATCCTGCCGCGCCACGGTGCAACTGATTCTGATTTCGCTGGTGGAAATATTCTGAATGTTAATGCCCTCGCTAGCCAGGGCGGAAAACATGGTGCCCGCCACGCCAGTGGCCTGCTTCATTCCGACGCCCACCGCGGAAACTTTGGCCAGGTCCTTTTCATAGGTGGCTGATCCGCCCAGTTCCACCGTCAGTCGATCCACCACAGGCTTCAGGTCCGCCAGATCGCCATGTTCAACCGTGAAACTGATATTGGCCGTCTTGTCATCCATCACGTTTTGAATAATGTCATCCACCACAATATTGTGTTCAGCGACCGCGGTGAAAATGCGGGCCACAATACCCGGCCGGTCTGGGATATTTTTCAGCGTAATGCGCGTCAGGTCTTTTTTCAGGGCGCATCCCGCCACCACAACATGTTCCATCGCCTTGGTCTCCGCGACAATCCAGGTTCCCGGCCGGTCGTGCCCGCTGTTACGGACATGAATCGGCACATTGTATTTCTTGGCAAATTCCACCGCACGGGTCTGCAGTACGCCGGCCCCTACGCTGGATAATTCCATCATTTCATCATAACTGATCTGATCTATCTTGCGGGCGTTTTTCACAATGCGCGGGTCGGCGGTGAATACGCCATCCACATCGGTGAAGTTTTCGCACGCACCGCCTAAAACCGCCCCCAGGGCCACCAGCGTGGCGTTGCTGCCGCCCCGGCCCAGCGTGGTCACATCTCCTTTTTCCGTGACTCCCTGGAAACCGGCCACAATCACAATCTTGCCGGCCTCAAGTTCCGCCTCAATCCGCTTTTTATCTATTTCGCGGATGCGTGCCTTGCTGTGAACATTATCCGTAATCAGCCCTATCTGGCCGCCGGTGAAACTGATCGCCTCATGCCCCTGCTGGTGCAGGGCCATGGCAATCAGGGCAATAGTGACCTGTTCGCCGGTCGCCAGAAGCTGGTCAAGTTCACGTTTAGGTGGATTCGGGCAGACTTGCCGGGCCAGTTCCAGCAGTTCATCTGTCGCGTGCCCCATTGCCGATACGACCACCACCACCTTATTTCCGGCGATTTTAGCAGCTACAACTTTCGCCGCCGCGGCATGGATTTTCTCCGCCGTGGCCACCGATGTTCCGCCGAATTTCTGTAAAATCAAACCCATAACATTCCAAGCACTTCTCCCCGCCAGGGGAAATTCACACAAACCGGGCAATCTAGCGTAAACACCTTAGAAACGCAAAAATACCGGTCGGCGGAATATCTGAAATTCATGCCCACCGTGTGGGTCGTCGCCGCAATTGCTTGTGGCTGCGGAACTTTATTGTTGTCCCTTCACCCATTCCTGAATAGCGGCGGTTGGAAGCCCGGAGTCATGGTGGCCTCCACCGAAAAAGTGGAGGTGTCCGCTAAATGGTGGCGAATCAATACGCCCATTCCAGTTGCAGAGTCTAAACCGGCTGGCCCGCGGCGCGGCGTTTTTCCTCCAGGACGCGCAAGTGAATCATATATTCATAAACTGATTGCATCCGCGCATAATGATACCCGGCCCGCCCATCCAGAAAGCCGCGGCGGAGTAAATACAACACCAGAAATTTAATCATGGGTCGGGCCGGCATGCGGTAAAACAGCCGTTTAAGTTCTCGGCGCCGGTCCTGCCCTCCCGAGAGCAGTTTATTCCACTGAATCGGCTGCAAATCGGATTTAAGCAGTTCCGCCGCCTCTCCTTCGGCATATTTAATATGGCGCGCAAACCACCCGCCGGTTCCCTTGCTGAACGGATAGTGAAAAAAATGACCGTCGAGGCGTCCAATGGGGCCATCGACAATCGTGACCGGGTTGATGACACGTTCCCAGCGGATTTTCGGCGGCTGATAAAGCCGCGCAAACCAGCAGGGATAAAAGCTGCTGTGGCGTATCCATGTTCCCATGAACATATCCTTGCGGCGCATTTCAAAAGCAGCCGAATCCGTGGCCGCGGCTGTGCGGGAGGTCATTTCCGTCCAGAGTTCCGGCGTCATGCGTTCATCGGCGTCAAAATGCAGGACCCAAGGGCGGCCAAAATCGATATGGGTTGCCGCCCAGTTCAGGTGGGTGGCTTCGTCATCCCATCGCCGCTGGACAATTTTCGCCCCCAACCTCCCGGCGATATCCAAGGTCCCATCCGTGTCCAGCTTTAGCTTTTTTACCTGATATACTATCGCTCAATACGTTTTGGAGTGACCGCGAAATGCACATCCTTCATGTCGCCCGCAGTGATCGGTCGGCCGGGTTGACAGCCTACGGCGTCAACGATTTGACCTTCTGGTTGAGAACCTCTGGCTTCGAGAGCACCATTGTCTGGCTGCTCGCTGGCGGCGAGCGGGCCAATGGGCTTGCTGCGGAGCGAGGCCGCGAGGTCGGTCTAACCAAGGGGCAGGCCCTTCTAGGATCCCGCTGCGAGGACCTAGATGATCTGGTAGCGCTAGCGGATATTGTTCATGTTCATGGTCTGTCTCAAGTTCCATGTGTTCCTGCGATTGCCTCAGCACGGTGGCTTGGAAAGCCAGTTGTCTGTTCGCCTCACGGGTATTTGATTTCCCGTTTCCTGGGACCGCCCCGGTCGGTTTTGAGATATTTTTCACGTAGTTTGGCCCTTCGGGCTGCGCGGCAGGTTTCGGGATTTCATTTTGCCAGTCAGATGGAATTTGAGGTCAGTCGGCCAATTCTTTCAACGAGAGTTCCGGGGTTTGTTCAACCATTTGCGCTTAGCCCTTCCTTCTATGAAAGGCTGCCGGAATTGGAAATTGCTGAGTTGCTTGCTCCGGCAATTCGGAGGGATGGCCCGTGGGTCCTAAGCCTCGCCACCGCCGAGGTAGGCAGCGGGATCTACGCGGTTCTGGTGGGGGCGTTCGAGACCGTGCTGTCGCGTTTTCCCCGGGCTCAATTGATATTCGTTGGCGATGACAGCGTGCGGTTCGCCCAAAAAATTCAGGGCCTGAGGACTTCCTGCGGAGACGCGGGAAGTGTCCATTTCTTGCCGACGATTGCGGGCGCATCACTGCTTTCGCTTTACCGGCGAGCCGACGTTCTAGTAGCGACTGGTGCCGTTGAGGGGATCGACAGGGTCGCGGTGGAAGTAGTTGCGTGCGAGACGCCGGTCGTTCTTACTCCGGATGTCGCGGTCCATAAAGAGATAATGGCCAGCGGGGCGGGCTGCATTGCTGACCCCACTTCATGGTCGATTGGCGAATCCATTCTACGGGTACTTTCTGACGAGCCGCGGCGTCGACAATTGGGAATTTTTGGCCGTCGCTGGGTATTGGAGAGGCTGGATCCCGGCTTAACGGTCGGTAAACTTCGAGATTTCTATGCGGAAATGCTGAAATTGAAGGCCGCAGTTGACTGATGGGCATAGTGCTCTGTCACCGTTAAATTTTGGGGAGACTGACTCGCGAAAGACACACCGGAAAAGGTCGGGATTCCTTGCCAATCCTAACATTCTGATGTGACAGAGCATTAGAAGGTTCCCGGATTCTTATGAAATGCGGCCGTTTAGACAAACTCGGCAGCGTTGCTGATTGCCGGTGGCGTGGATTGTGGCAAGTGAAAAAATTAAAGAGCCACCCAGCTGGGGGGAGATGCGCTGTATCTCCTTTGTTTTTCAGGATGGTCATTTCGAAAATATTTCAGCAATCTTGCTTCGGAATATTCGGTCCGTTTCCCGGGTTCCGGGACGGCGCTTCACTTTGATTGGGTGGCCGTCTGCAGCCTTAGTGACGTACCGGCTCGCCATGATCAAGCCCCCAAGCCTGGCGTTTGGATGTGGGGCGTCCCTTTTTAACGACCTTTGGGGGCGGTTGGGTTCACGGGTTATTTACCTGTCAATTACCGAAATTACGATTCGTTGATTTTTAATGCAAGAACTGCGGTTCCGGCGGACGCGAATCTTAATAGTCGTTCATATAAATCATAGGTATTTGCCGTTTGGGGTAACTGGATTGATTACCAGACTCTTGGGTATTATCGAAAACAATTCCTGAGATTACGCGCTGACGGCTGCCAATCGGGAATCAGCAGGACCGGCCATTACTTTGACTTTCCTGGTTTTTGCCCGGCAATTCAGGAATAGCACAAATGTGCCGATTAGGGCCAGGCAAAATGATGAGGGGAGGGGAACGGCAGATTGGGCGGGAATGGGCGGGTTCGGAGTGAGCTGGCGGACCACCAGGGCGTTGATATTGCCGAAGGTTGCGGCGGTCATGTCCAGCATCCAGGCGATCGAATTTGGATTGTAGTATGGTGAATTGAAGAAATTCTCAATGATTTCCTGAGTTTGGCCATTGGCCGTGAATGTGCCAATAACATAATCGTTGGCAGCCATCGGTACGAAATACGAGGCGTCGCTCGTACTGCCGGGGGCTTGGAAATCCGCGATTCTTTGTAAGATTGTGCCCGACCCATTTTCAGTACCCCGGTCGTCCAGTGCGAATAGCTGCACACTGTATTGGACGCCCGTGGTCAATCCGAAAAGCGTTATTGTGTGCGGGCCGCCATCATATACGAACCCGTTTAGGACTTTGTCGAAGGTCACATTCCCACTTGAGGGATTGAAATTGGCGGGAGACGCGGCGCCATCACCGCTGGTATCCGCCGCCCCTGACGGCGCTGGGTTGCCCGCGCTGTTAATTGTCCCGGGCAGAAAGTTTATTGTCGTCCCGTTTGAGAGCGTCACAATATTGGCGGAGGTGTAGCCCCATCCCGTCGCGCTTTGGATGGTGCCCTTCTGCGTAAGGGTCGAATCCGCGCTTGTGATGGCCTCGGGCGAACTCCATACGATCGAGCTCTGGGCACGCGCTGGTGGTGACATTTCCAAGAAGGGTGAGGCGGATGCAGCGACAAGGCACAGGAATGTTAAGCGTTTCATTGGGGCACTCCTTCCGTTCAGACAAAACCGCCTTCCGCATCCAGTCGGACGCGCGAAAAAAGGCGAAGGATTTTAGTTGACGATCAAGCCGCCTCAATTAAATAACGGTCGAATCGCATACACTATAAATTCTTAAAAGACTGCCTGCGGCCCAACGCATATTTCTTCTAACGCCAAGTCGCGCAGGCCTTGGGCATCCTCCAGATGCGATTTTAATGAGCCTCAGAGATGCGCCGGGCGATGCCCTTTTCGGTCGCGCGAGACATAGTCAGGATCTGCGCCAGGCCGAGACGCCATCTGCAATTGTTTCTGGCTGTGATTTGGGAATCCTTCCCTCTCGCCATCGCCCACTTCCTTGAGCGGTCGGCACCTCCATCCGTCAACGGTAGGGCGCCGAATTGATACACCAAACTATAAACATTTCTACCGTCTTGTCAAATATTTGTTTATTTTTTTAGACGGTCTGTGGGAAAGTGTTGGAACGTCGTCAACGATCAAATCTTGGCTCTCCCCATTGTGACGTCTAGGGCGGTGTGTTCGCAGAGCCACTCTGGATTCGCTCAACTATTGTCGGCAAAAACTGCGGACTGCTCGGCAAAGGTCACGGGTGCCGTTGCCAAGCCGGTCGGGTATTTCCTGGGCGCGTGCTCGCAGGAGCGCTCGCCAAGCGGATTTCACAAACGATCCACTGGATCGGAAGAAGACGCGGCGGAAGAGTTTGCGGGCCGCTGGCTCAGGCCAGAATCGCTCGGCTAGGCGGAACATTTGACTGTGCTCGAAACATTGCCGGTCGGCCCGCTTTGTAATCGCGGTAATGCTTTCAGGTAGTACTCGATAAAAGGCTGCTAGCCCTTCGCAAATCACTATTGGGCCGTGGCGGGCCAATCGGAACCATATTTCTCTGTCTGGGCACCAGCTCAGGGCGGAGGCGAATCCTCCTACGCGCTGATAAATGTCCATGTTAAAGATCATGCTTGATGAGCACGGTACGGGCGTCCAAGCCATACAGACGCGTAGTGCGTCGATTCCCGCGTACGATTTGAACGATTCCGGATTAATTGAATGGGACGGAGGAGGTTCTGCCAGGTAGGCGTCAGGGCCTATTTCCTCTAAGCCGCCCGCTATTACCATAAAATTCGACTGTGTCCTTATGATCGAAAGTGCGGCGGCGAGGTAGGCCGGATTGATAAGGTCGTCGCCGTCAAGTTTTAATGCCCAAGGCGTCCGGACCTGCTCGAAAGCATTTCGCCAATTTGCCGTCATTCCTAGATTTCTGGTGTTTTCAATGAGTCTGACGCGGTCCGGAAATTGGCGGTTTATCTGGCGAGCAACCTGCACCGTTCCGTCGCCGCTGGCGTCCTCCGCAATCAGTATTTCGGTGCCGGCGCATTCAAGGGCGCTGCGGACGGTTGCCGGGAGATAGCGGGCGCATCGA
>JAJZOA010000326.1:0-2863 GCA_021852225.1 Planctomycetota bacterium | reverse complement strand
CAACTCGGCGGAATTCACCATAATGCGGGGCCTCCTGTTGCCCTTTTATGCCATTGGTCTTCATTGGATTACACCTTTTCCGTCCCTATGCGAACCGGGCCAGCCACCGTCGCAACAGTTGCGGAGAATTGCGGTAAATGAATCGTCCAAGTGCACGTGACCTAAGCAACTGCCCCTCCATTTGATCAATGAGGCTGAAGGTCGCGTTGCTCGCACTAGCCGTCGCCGCTATTTCGTTCCATTGGTCGCGAAACTCATCGCTGAATAGCGCTGGACTATCTGCGGCCGCTGACGAGAGTAATCGATAGGCGGCCTCTACAATTGTCGGGACTTTCGCATCAGAATAAAGGTCGTCTTTCTTGAAGGATGCGTGCCGGAGGCCTTTTTCCATGAAATCGGCGCAGAAGGTATTGACGGCTAGGGCGTTAGCAGAGGTGATAGGCAGGTCCAGATCGCGGGATATTCTAGCTAATTGCGAACGCGGGTTCGCCACCAGGTTGTCGTAATCCACCAATACCGCCCTGTCGCCGCCAATAACCGGTTCGAGCGATCCAAGCGTGTAGACCAGCCAGGTCAGATACAGGTGGGTGGGTGCCTCGCCAGTACCAAAATGTGGGCTGCCGCGTGTAACCGAGGCTGCGAAGCTCAATGGGTTGCGGATCGCCACGACATAGGAGGCTCGGCAATCCGCTCGGCGAAAGGCCTCTGCCCAGACGGCAATTGTTCGTGACATTTGTGGGTTCTTGCATCCCCAGATGCCTCCGCGCGCGTGAGAAACGCATTCTGTCACGAGTTCGGTCGCCTGGGATAAAAGAGCCGATGTTCCCGGGGCGAGCCAGTCCGATGCGGAGACGAGTCTCAGGCTGTTCCAATTGAGTCCTTGGCTAGCTAATAGCCTAGAGCATAGGTCGATTATGCGTTGATCTTCCCAGAACCCCCTCTCGTTTTCTTTGTCCGCTGGACGGTGTAGCCGCGGGTCCCCCATGTCCACGCCGAGGCATTCCAGCGCGTGTGCCATCGCGCTTGTGCCGCTGCGCGGTGCCCCGACCACCGCGACGACCCGCCGTTGTCCAGCCGTCGTACGTTTTTCGCTGCTGGCTTCCATTATAATGTGCCTTTCTTTAATCCGTTTGCAATTCTAACCGGCGGTCGACGTTTCGGTAAACCTCGCTGTCCGCATACCTAAACCAGGGGCGCGCTGTTTTCCCGGCTATAACACCGGAGGACCGCCCTGCGCTCGCGGTGGACCGGACGAGCCAGCCCTAGTCGCTTCGTGCCGGAGCGCCTTGGCGAGGGCCTCCGGTATCCGCCGCTCGGGGCAATAAAGGTCGTACCAGTGGGCGAAAAGCTGCTGGCAGTCTGGACGCATCGCTCGCAAACGATCGCGCGAGGATGTCGCGGTGGCGAGTGCATCGCCGAGGCTTTCAGTTGAGCCGCTTTTGAATATCCAACCGGTTTTTCCGGGCACCACAAGGTCGCCCGCGGCACCGCATACGTCCGAGGCTATCACCGGCGTTCCAACGGCCATTGCCTCCGAGACGACAATGCCGTGCGGCTCGTAGGTGGATGGCAATACAAATAATTCGCTATTGGCGGCGATCGCCTTGACGTCATCAGGCGGCACAAATCCAAGAAATTTAATGGCATCACCGGCTGATTTGCGGGCTTGGCGGGTGAGTTCATCGCGCAAAGGGCCGGTGCCGGCGACGGCCCAAATCCAACCTGTCTCGCCAAGTCGGAGGCTTGCGAACGCCCGAATCATGAGATTTAATGCCTTAACGGGGACGAGCCGGGCGGCGGTAAATATGAGTCGGCCAGTTGGTGAAATTCCATAACGGAGACGCAATTCGTTCCCGTTTGATTTTACCGCCGTGGAGATTTTCTCTATATCGCAAAAATAGGTGCTGCGGCATATCCGGTCCCTGTTTGCGCCGTAATACCTCCAATATGCCGCGCCGTACCGATTGCACGTGATGACCGTGGCGAGCTTCGGTTGAAGGCGCGAAAGAAACGCCTTTTTTGCACCGCGTTTGAGTTTCTTTACTATCGATTTACCTCGGTCGGAGCGGATGTTGCTGTCGGCGAAAAGGATAGCCGGTCGACCTTTCTTGTTGCAATATCCGACGAATCGTAGTTTGAAACGTGTATTGTAGCCCCCGATGATCGCGGCGGTGAAAGGAATTTTACCGATTGGCCCCTTTTCAATGGGCCCTCGTTGTAGATTTGCGGGCATAAAGGTGTACGTCGATTCCTTTGGCAGGTTTTCCGCGGTTGGGTTGGCGGGCCGCTCGCATAGGAAAACGGCATGGAATCGTATTTCGGACATTTGGCGGTTGATAAGGTCAATCATCGCGCAGAAATAATGCTCGACTGAATTTTGTATCCAAATAATTTGCGGGGCAAGGTTCTCTGCGTCGATAGATCGGGGTTCGGGTAGGCTCAGGTGCATTCGATTCGCTCCGGTCGTCTCCGACGGCTTAATCTAATTTAAATCCGACAGGTTAGCAAACGGTCGGTTGGCGAATTGGCTTAGACGTCCGGTCAGGGCTGGCCACGGATCGGGGCGAGCTGGGCCACTTAGGAGGCCTTTGCCGCTTTAATCGATTGAGAGCTTGGATCCCGGCCTCCAATATCGACTGGCGGAAACTGAAAATGGCGCGGTGGCGCTTGTTAATATTGCGGCGTGGCAATATTCTTCCTGCAAGCGTTGGGGGGGTAGCCAGCGGGCTTGCGAGGTCGACGGTCACGGTTTTCAGGGCGCGTTGAGGAGACAATCATTTGAAGATACTTCACGTAATTTCTGATATGCGGCTTGAGAGCGGAGGTGTGGCGACCGCGGTTTGTGGTATGACGGAGTCGCTGG
>JAJZOA010000079.1 GCA_021852225.1 Planctomycetota bacterium | reverse complement strand
CGACGAACCCTCGCGGTGAAAAAAAAAACGCAATGGGTCATCCGCCCACGCGCAATTCCCTGATATTGCCAATCCGTTCCACTGCCTGACGAATGCGGTCCTCATCCACCGTCAGAGCCATGCGCAGGTAACCTTCCCCGGCGGCTCCGAAGCCCGCCCCTGGCACGGTCACGACATGCGCCTCGTCAATCAGCCGGCCACACAGATCCATCGAAGGCAAACCATTGGGCGTATTGACCCAACAGAAAAAGCCTGCTGTCGGTTTCCGAAATTTCCAGCCCAAGGCGACAAGGCCGTTGTACAGTGCGTCACGCCGACCACGGTAAATGTCCATCTGACGCTTGACCGATGCGTGATCATAGTGTTCCAGTGCCACGGCACCGGCCACCTGAATGGCATTGAACTGGCCGCTGTCCACATTGCCCTTCACCTGTCCAAGGGCGGCGATAATTGCCGGATTTCCCGCAGCCCATCCAATGCGCCAGCCGGTCATATTGAAGCTTTTGGAGAGCGAATGAAATTCGATGGCGACGTCTCTGGCTCCCGGCACCTGAAGAATGCTGGGCGGGGCGGCTTCAAAATATACCTCGCCATAGGCCAGGTCATTGGCAATCACCCAGTTGTACCGCTTGGCCATAGCCACCACTTTTTCATAAAACGCCAGGGGCGCGGTGGCGGCAGTCGGGTTATTCGGATAATTCAACCAGATCAGTCGGCTTTGCTTGCGGACATCTTCCGGAATGGCATCCAGATCCGGCAGAAAATTATTCATTTCCAGCAGGGGCATCGTAAACACCCGCCCACCGGCAAAGCTGGTACCGGTGGCATAGACCGGATAGCCCGGCTGTGGCACCAACACCGTATCACCTGGATTCACCACCGCCAGGGGCAAATGCGCAATTCCGTCTTTAGATCCGATAGTCGTGAGAACTTCCTTGTCCGCATCCAGCGTTACGCCAAAGCGCTTTTCCATGAATTTTGCCGCGGCCTGCCGATAGGCGGGTACGCCTTCATCGAACGGATACCGGTGATTTTTCGGGTCATAAATTGCTTTGGCCATGGCATCTATAATAAAACCATGGGTGGGCAGGTCCGGGTCTCCGACACCCAGATTAATCACATCCTTGCCGGCGGCAAGAAGCGCGCGCTTGCGTTTGTCAATCTCAATAAACAGGTAAGGTGGCAACGCCTGCAACCGCTGGGATTTTACAAATGACATCTTCATTTCCTTAAAACAGCTTTACCCGCGGGCCGAAGCGTGCCATCCGTTCAACCACATTGGCGAACCTTTTGCACCCGACCTTGGGGCCATCGGAGTTGGGGCAGTGTAAGAAACTTTGCTTATTCGGTAAAGTATCAGTCCCGGACAATCGGCATCAGCCATGTCCAAACGGCTTAACAGCGCGGTTTTGCAGCCTGGGAATGAACCAGATGCGACGCCAAACGGTAGAATGGCATTGAGTTATCCCGCTGGCAAAGGAGCAACGTGACCCCTATTCTTGCGTATTACATTGAAACTCTGAATCCGTTCATTGTGCAATGGAGGCAGTCCGGATTCGGCATTCGCTGGTATGGCACTGCCTATCTGACCGGATTTATCATTGCGTATCTGCTGATGGCTCGATTTATTAAAACCGGTCGCATGTTGCTGCCACGCGACAAACTGCTCGATTACGTCCTGTTCGTGGCCATTTTTGGCGTGATGATTGGCGGACGGCTGGGGGAAGCGGCACTCTACCGCCCGCACATGTTCACCACATTTTCATCTCATTTCCCCTGGTGGAGCCTGTTGATGGTGCAGGATGGGGGAATGGCCGCACATGGTGGAATTATCGGGGTGTTTGTGGCCAGTTGGGTTTTCGGACGCCGCCACGGTTACCGCTGGCTGAACCTGGTGGATTGTGGCGCCATGGTGGCCCCGATAGGGCTATTTTTCGGCAGAATCGCTAATTTTATTAATGGCGAACTTTACGGGCATGTGTGGCACGGCCCGCTGGCGGTTCAGTATCCGACCGAGCTTATTTTTCCCCCGCAATTAAAAACCGAGCCGACGGTCAGCAGCATTGCCGTGCATCGGCTGGAAGAACAGATTCTGCTGCGGCACCCGCACCTGGCCCATGCCATGGCGACCAATCCGCGACAGGAAATCGTGAATCTTTCGCGTCAGGGACACCCTTTTGTCATCGCACAATTAAGGCATATTCTGCCGCCGCGCATTCCCAGTGAACTTATTGAGGCATTTTTTGAGGGCCTCATCCTGTTTCTGATCTGCTTTTTCGTGGGACGTAAATGGAAGAAAGAGGGAATTGCGGCGGCAACTTTTGCCGTTGGTTATCCAATCATGCGGATCATCGGGGAACAGTTCCGTGTGGGGGACCAGCCGAAGCTGATCTTCGGGCACTGGATAAGCCTGGGCATCATTTACAGTGTTCCGATGCTGCTGGGCGGGTTGGTATTCCTGATCTGGATGATTCTGCGGAAAGATCCCAATCCGCTGCATCAGGCGACCACAAACGCGGAAAAATTGACGGACCTCGCGTAAGACGCTTTCGCATCATTTCGCGATCAGCCGCGATAAAAAGCCAGAACCGCATCGGCCACCTGATGCACCTGCGCATCGGTCAGTTCCGGAAAAACGGGCAGCGCCAGCACGTCCAAACAGGCTTTTTCCGCATGAGGAAACGCACCTGGTTTATAACCAAGGTGCGCAAAACACTCCTGCAGGTGCAATGGCAGCGGATAGTAAATGGCGCAGCCGATGCCGAATTTCGTCAGATGGTCGCGAAGGGCATCTCGCCGCGGTGCCCGCACCACATACTGGTGATACACATGATGGCCCCCGGGCAGCGCAACGGGCGGCTGCACATCTGTACCGGCAAAGCGGGCGTCGTAAATGGCGGCTATTTCCCGCCGCCGATTATTCCATATATCAACATATTTTAATTTAACGTCAAGCACGGCGCATTGAATCCCATCCAGGCGAAAATTGCCGCCCACAAAAGCGTGGTGGTAACGTGTGGTTTCACCATGCTGACGCGTCTGGGCCAGTCGTGCGGCGAACGCGGCGTCGCGTGTAAGAATCGCGCCCGCATCGCCGGCGGCACCAAGATTTTTCGTCGGGTAAAACGAAAGGCAGGCGGCCCGTCCAAGTTGCGCGCCCTGGTTGCCGTTCGGATCGCGCGAACCAATACTTTGGGCCGCATCTTCCACAATGGAAATCCGGCCACCGGAAGCCAGACCCGCCAACGCCGCCATGTCACACATCTGGCCGAACAGGTGCACCGGCAGAATCGCCCGGGTTGCGGAGGTCATGGCCGCAACGACGCTGGAAATATCCATCAGAAAACTGGCCGGATCAATATCCACAAAAACGGGAACCGCCCCCACACGCGAAATACAGCCAGCCGTGGCGAAAAAGGTAAACGGCGTGGTAATCACTTCATCTCCCCGGCCGATGTTCAACGCCATCAGCGTGGCCAGAATGGCGTCGGTACCGCTGCTTACGGCAATGGCATGGGCCTGGGTATAACGCCCAAGGTTTTCTTCAAACCGCTTAAGCGCGCTTCCCCCGATGTATTCTGTTGTTTCCAGCACCTGGTGGATGGCCTGTTCAATTTCGGCCCGCAGCGGTTGATATTGCGTGACCAACTCGAACATCGGGACCCGCCCGGCGGGGCCCGCGCCCGGCCCCGTGCTGACTTTTGCGGTGGAAAACTCTACCATGCAATCCCCTGTATAAAATGGATGGCCAACCGCCGCGGCCATTGCGGCGGCATCTTTCGCTGAATAAATGGTATGACAGGGGCCACAGGCTGTCCATGCCTTTGGAACCGGCGCGGGTATAATTAAATGGTCGCGATGCCGCCGGACGCCGGCGCGGCGCTGGAGTTATTCAATGCCCAGGACAAACAAAGAACCCGCGGAACGCTGCCGGCCGCCAGTCATATCGCCACCACTGTTCGCATTTTTCAGCCATTATTTCATATACTATCTGCGTAAACATTTTAATTCCGTGCGGATTGACCGCCAGACACCCGTACCGGTGCTTTCCGGTCCCACGCTGTTTTATATGAATCATCCATCCTGGTGGGACCCGCTGGTGGCAGCCGCCATCGCCTTCCGCTGTTATCCCGGTTATCAACATTTTGCGCCCATAGACGCCGCAGCCCTGGAACGCTATCGGTTCATGATGAAAATTGGATTTTTTGGCATACAGCGGAATTGTCGGCGTGGCACATTGAGATTTCTGCAAACAAGCCGCGCCATCCTGCGGGAACAAAAGATGGCACTTTGGCTTACCCCGCAGGGTGACTTCACCGATCCGCGCAACATCAGCGCACCGCTGCGGCCGGGCATCGGCCACCTGGCCGCAAGCATTTACCCGCTCACACTTATACCCGTGGCCATTGAATATGCCTTCTGGCAGGAGCGGCTGCCGGAGGCCTTTATCCGGTTCGGTACGCCCGTGCTGACAATCGCCCGGCAGGACCAGTCGAATCATTCCATTGGGCCGACCACGGCGGCCCAATGGACGAGCCACCTTGCCGACGCCTTGGGTTATGGGCAAACCGCGCTGGCACAAAACGTTATCACCCGCGAACCGGCCCGCTTTACCACCTTGCTTACCGGCCGCATCGGTATAGGCGGTATATATGACCTGGCGCGTCGCACGAATGCGTGGCGCAAGGGCCGCGTTTTTTTTCCCGGCCACGAGGGTCCGCAGGCGTGACAATATTTTTTCTTGCAATTGTCTGCACAGTTCTGGCCTTGGTTCCCGCAGGCATATTTCTGGCGAATCTCCAGCATTTTAAGGCGTTGCCACCCGCGGAAAAAAACGCCCTGGCAGCCGATCCGACTTTGCCCGCGAAGCCGGACCAAAATCCGGAAAAGCCCCTGGTTTCCATCCTGATTCCCGCCCGTAATGAAGAAACCAATATTGCGGCCGCTATTCAAAGCGCCTTGGCCAATGATTGCCTTTCACTGGAACTTCTCATTTTGGACGACCAGTCGACCGACCGCACCGGTGCAATCGTCCGCGAAATCGCCAAAGCCGATTCGCGCATTCGGCTGATTTCCGGCAATTCCCTTCCACCCGGCTGGTGCGGCAAGCAGTTTGCGTGTTGGACGCTGGCACTCGAATCCCGCGGCGATCTGCTGGTGTTTATGGATGCCGATGTGCGGCTGGAACCGCAGGCGCTGGATCGCGCAGAAAGCTTTATGCGGCGATCGACGGCACCACTCACCAGCGGTTTTCCCCGACAGATCACCGGAACGCTCCTGGAAAAATTACTGCTGCCCCTGATTCATTTTGTTCTGCTCGGCTATCTGCCATTGTGGAAAATGCGACAAAATGCCAGCCCCGCGTTTGGTGCGGGTTGCGGACAGCTTTTTTTAGCCCGGCGAACCGAATACTTTGCCGCGGATGGGCACCGGGCCATTCGCTTATCACGACATGATGGTCTGACGCTTCCCCGCGCGTTCCGTCAGGCTGGATTGCGGACCGACCTGTTTGATGCAACCGACTTTTGCACCTGCCGAATGTATGCTTCCGCCGCCGAGGTCTGGACTGGACTTGCAAAAAATGCGGCCGAAGGAATTGCCAATCCGCAACTTATTTTACCGGCCAGTCTTATTCTGATTGGCGGCCAGGTGATGCCGCTTGTTTTTCTGATCTGGGCGATTCGGTGGCCTTCACCCTGGCTGTATCTTATAAGTTACGTGGGTTGCGTGGCTGTCTATTTGCCGCGCAGCATTGCGGCGGTTCGCTTCCGCCAATCCTGGCTGGGCGTTGTGCTGCACCCGCTGGGAATTGTTCTGCTGGTAATCATTCAATGGTACGCATTCTGCCGCCGGTTCCTTGGCCGCCCGGTGAAATGGCGTGGCCGCACGGCCTGATCACCCACATTTCAGCGTGAGCCAAGACCGCTTCGCCGCCATACCAGAAAAGCCGAGCCGCCCACGGCCGTGCGCGACCCAAGTCTGTTTTACGGCTGAATTGGGTGCCCTTATCAGCGGGTACCGAACGAAACCCGCCGAAAACGCCGCAGCAGGCCAAGACCAGCAATTCCCAGCAAACCTGCCGCCGCCAGCGTAAACGAAGCAGGCGCGGGCGCTGCGGCCGGACTGTTATTAGTGTAATTCAGAATTACATCCGTCTTTGTATACGAAATTGTAAAATCTGAAGGCAGGACGACCGTATCAAATGTTCCAGAAAGTCCTAATGATGTAAGAATATCAAACTGCGAACCGTTTGGCGCATTGAAGCCGTTGGCCAAGGTAACATCCAAGGTACCGGCAATACTTGCCAAGCCAGTTACATTAAGCTGATCGAAAGACGACAGGCTGGCCAGAAGAATATCCAATGAGCCACCGCTTCCCTGGTTCAATGAGCCGACGGTAAGCGTACCTGGTGCATCGCCCGGGCTGATAGTGCCGCCGGTATTATCGACCGCTCCAGAAAGAATACCAGTGCCTGCCAGCGTGCCACCCTGCAATTCCATAGTCGATGAATTGTTGATAATTCCGTTATCCATGGTCAGGCCGGCAGTCTGAGTAAACGCTCCGGTACGGGCATCGGCATTGTTGGC
>JAJZOA010000188.1 GCA_021852225.1 Planctomycetota bacterium | reverse complement strand
CCGGCGCTTCGGTGGCCGGCGATGCTGGTTAATCAGGCGCAAGCCAGGAAAAAAATAATCAGGAAGCGCGCAATTCCGAGCCGCGCTTACCTGACCGCCAAGGCGGGCGATTTGGCCGGAACGGCGAAAATTGCAGCTCACCCGTTTCCCGACTGGCGGACATACATAATCATGAATGTGCGCGGACAATTGCCGTTTATGCTGTTTATTCTTCTGGCGGACCAATTGCTTAGAATCGCGCTGAATAGATTAAATAATAATGGTCTCCAATCGTATGCGACAGGCCTCAGCCTGGTGGGCATGTTATTGCTTTTCATTGCAATGCCATGGCTTCTGGTACGATTTTGGGATACCCGTCCGTTGCCAGCCGGACCTTTGCGAACCAAACTTGAATCTCTTGCGGGCAAATGGAATATTCGCTTTACGGACATCCGGATTGTCAATACCTGTTTCCTTGTGCCTAACGCGGCGGTGTTGGGGCCAGGGCGCGTGGCGCGTTATTTTTTGATTACAGATTTACTCCTTGAGACACTAAGCCTTGAGGAACTTCTGGCGGTATTTGCGCATGAGGTGGGCCATGCGCATCATCGGCATGTCATCCGTTATATTATGGCGCTAACAGCCATTGAGTGGATTACCGGCGCGCTTACGGGACTGGCAATGACCCATTGGCCCGGCCACGATGAATTGTTTAATTTGCTGGATATTGCAGTTATAGGCTTGGCGTTTATGACGGGATTTTCCCGAATAAGCCGCCAATGCGAACATCAGGCCGATTGGTTTGCAGCGCGGCACATGGCAGATAGTTACTCCGCTATTGCCACGCCGGCCCCTCCGCCAATTATTGTGGCGATTCCGGAACTGGCCGCTACCGCTCCTGTGCAGCATGTGCCATGGATGGTGCAACTTGACCATCCAGTCGGAGGCCATGAATCGGGGGCGGGTTACGCCCAGCAGTCCCCGCTAGAGGCCGGCGCCAGTATGATGGCCGATGCCCTGATGCATCTTTCCGCCATTACCCGCCGCTCCGTCAATAAACCTGATTGGATGCACCCAAGCATTCGCGATCGGGTGACTCTGCTTTTTCGGCTGGCCCGCTCGCCCCAGGAAAGGTACCGTTTTGAACGGCGCATGAAATGGGTGAATCGCCTTGTGGTGGGACTCGTGGCGCTGGCCATACTGCTGATATTGCTGCCCGGTTAAAAAAAACGATTTTTGGGCCTGAGTCCGGACCCGCGGTCGGCCGCCGTTGTTTCCCATTCCGGTTGCGGCATGGTAGCATTCCATCGTGCAAAAGAAATTTCGCAAAAAGCGCCCTATTCGCCCGGATCAGGCATTGACCAGACCCATGGTAGGCATTGCTGTGGATGGTGTAATGGGCCATGGTCGGGCTTTGTTGCGCGGAGTCATGCGATTCGCCAACGCGCGGCGGTGCTGGCTGTTGCATGAAGAATTGCGCGGTGGATTTTCTGAAAACTTCCATTGGCCACAATGCACCGGCTCCATCATCAGCGGCGGTGCTCCGGGACTTTTGGACACTATCCGCAAGAGCTCACGCTTCTTGGTGCAATGTTCCGGAAGTGCAGATCCCTCTGTTGCGCCGGTGGTCAGTGCGGATGATCGGGCCGTTGGCGGTGTGGCGGCGCGACATTTAATGGAATGTCGACTGGTTCATTATGGCTTTTACGGCCGTCCGCAGAGCAAGTTTTCCCTATTGCGACAGCGCGGCTTTATTGAAACACTGGCTGAAAAGCGCTATTCATGTGACGTGTCGCCTGTGGGCTGGCCCGAAATATATCAGTGGGCATCTCGCAAGCATTGGAAAGGTCTGCAGGCGTGGCTGTTAAGCCTGCCCAAGCCGGTTGGAATTTTGGCTTGCGACGATATGGCGGCGCATGATTTGGCCGCGGCATGCCTGCACGCGAATATCAGCGTACCCGAACAGGTGGCAATTGTGGGCGTAAACAACGACGATTTATTATGCGAAAGCTCTTGGCCGCCACTTTCCAGCGTCGAGGTGGATTTTGTACAGGTTGGCTTTCTGGCGGCCCAATTGATGCATGCGTTAATCAACGGACAGTCGATCCCTGTCGCCAGTCGGGAAATTCGGGTATCGCCAAAAGGCGTGGCTCGAAGAATGAGCAGCGATGTTCTGGCGGTCAGCGAGCCGCAACTGGCTGATGCCATCCGCTTTATCCGTCATCATGCGTGCGATCCTTGTTCCGTGAAGGATGTTCTGCGGCATGTTCCGGTCGGACGACGCTGGCTTGAGCGGCATTTTCTGGAAAAAGTCGGACGCACGCCGCATGACGAAATTATCCGCGTTCGTGTTGAAAATGCGATGCGGTTGTTGCGCCACCCGGAAGAAAATCTAGAACATGTATCGGATATCTGTGGGTTCAGTGCGGTGCCGAATATGGTCCGTACTTTCCGCCAAGTCTTGGGTTTTACACCGGCGGCATACCGGCGTGAGCACCTTTGGGGATTAAGAAACTCATGAACTGCGGGCGAGAGGAGTCGAACCTCCAAGTCTTTTGGACACTAGAACCTGAATCTAGCGCGTCTGCCAATTCCGCCACGCCCGCGGACGCCGTTACTATAACGGCTCGCGCTAAAAATTCCAACTGCGGCAGAATTGGCCGCCCGACGACTTTTGCCCGTTGCCGACCCGGCATCGATTCACGCAGGCGGACGGTGCGTCCCATATAAAACATCGGTTTACCGGAAAGCCTCCGGCGGATTACAATACCCATTATTGGTTTGGAAGAACCCGCGGCCCGCGTCAACCAAAGTATGAGATTTTCATGCGGATAGGCAATCTGAAACTCAAATCCAATCTGCTGCTGGCCCCCATTGCCGGCTACTGCGACGTTTCATTTCGCCTGGTGGCAAGATCCTGCGGCGGCGTAGGACTGGCATGTACTGACCTGCTTTGCCCGGAAGGCGTCCTGCGGGAAAACAAACGCTCTATGGAACTTGCGGCGACTTGTCCGGAAGACCAGCCACTGGCCATGCAACTGTATGGTGCCGATCCCGAAAAGCTCTGCGATGCCGCTCGGTGGGCGCAGGACCATGGCGCCAGTCTCGTGGATATCAACATGGGCTGCCCGGTGGATAAAATCACTAAGCGTGATGGCGGCTCTGCCCTCCTGTGTAATCTGCATTCCACGCTTTCCATCGCGGAAAAAGTGGCGCGAGTGGTCCGGGACGTGCCGCTGACCGCAAAGATGCGGCTGGGATGGGATGACCAGCGCCTTGTCGCTCCATTTCTGGCCAATCGGCTGGAACAGATCGGCTTTGCGGCCATTACCATTCATGGTCGCACCACGGAAATGAAATTTCAGGGCCGCGTACGGCTTGAGGGCATTGCGGAAGTCGTCGCCGCGGTGGACCGCATTCCCGTGATTGGCAATGGCGATATCCTTTCACCACAGGATGCCGCGGATATGATTCGCTTCACCCGTTGCGCCGGTGTGATGATTGGTCGGGCGGCATTAGCCAAACCTTGGATATTCCGTGACACGCACAGCTTCCTGACCAGCGGAGTGATTCCACCGGAGCCGGATATTGGCGCCAAATGCCGCCTGATGCGGGACCATTTTTATAACCTCATCCATTTTAGGAACCAGCGGGTCGCGGTCTGCGAATTCCGCAAGCGCATCAGTTGGTATGCCAAACACATGAACCCGTGTCGAATGCTGCGCGATGCAATGCGTCTGATTGAATCCCCCGCCGATTTTGACGCGGCAGTGGATGATTTCCTGCGATGGCGGCGTCAAATGCATGAGACGCAACTGGATTCGGGAACAGATGCCGCGCCAAGGGAACTTGTATCGCCGGCTGCATAAGAATCCGGCGCAGGAACCGGTCCTGTCGTCGGCTTATTAACGCCGGGAAGTGTTTCGCTCGACGGCGGCAGACCTTACAATTGGTGGTTAACCGATTCGGTTGGAACGTACCCGCGGCCGACCGGCGGCGGAGGATGGGCATGGATCGGATGATGCAAACGAACTTAGCCGGCGGAGTGGATGTGAGCGCAAACCTGCGCAGCATACAGGCCCGGATTTCCGCGGCCGCGGCGCGCGTGCGTCGCGATCCAACTGGTATAAAATTGGTGGCTGTCACCAAAAGCGGTCGTCTGGACCAGATTTATGATCTGATTCGCGCCGGTCACCGCAGTTTTGGTGAAAGTCGGGTGCAGCAACTTCAGGTCCGCGCAACCGAAGTAAAAGCATGGCTTGAACGCCCGGCCGAGGACTCTTCCACTTCCAATTACGGAGGTAGCCACGCAGCATTGTCGGAATCCCCGGTTGAATGGCACATGATCGGCCATCTGCAAACCAACAAGGCCGCCGCCGCGGTCACATATTCCAGCCTGATTCACAGCGCAGATTCACTGCGGCTGGTGGAACTGCTGGGGGAAATAGGTGTGCGCCGGGGCATCCGAGTTCCGATTCTGCTCGAAGTCAACACGACAGACGATCCGGCTAAATATGGGATGCCTCCGATGGCCGCGTTCCACGTCGCGGAAGAAACTGCGAATGTTCCAGGCTTGAAATTCATGGGGCTTATGACCATGGCCCGTCATTCGGATAATCCCGAGGAGGCCAGGCCGGCCTTTGTTCGATTGCGGGAATTGTTTGAGGACATTGCGGCACGCAAAACCGGAGGGCCGCACTTCACGCAACTTTCAATGGGTATGAGCGGCGATTTTGAAGTGGCCGTGGAAGAGGGGGCTACAATTGTTCGGGTCGGGGCGGCGTTGTTTGCGCCAGGCGTTCCAGCGGAGGCGGCCAAGGCCTCCCAGTAATGGCCTTCCCGAAATCCCTGCCAGTTACAAAATGGGGCGCAAACCACCCGGATAATTCGCCGACATTCAGAAACAAGACGGTGGCTGGTGATGGTTGGCCACCGCCAATTCGGGTATGATTTACCACAGGCTGATTGGTAGGCCTGTTTTAATCGATTGACCGGTGACTCGGGAGTTGAAAATGGCTGATCAGGACATGTTGTTAACCGAAGCAAAAAAGCTGGGAAGCGTGATTGGCCGCCAGGCGCCTGTCCGCAACTACCGCGAATTATCCCGGCAGTTGGAACTTGATATTGGTGCCCGCAGTCTGCTGGAACAGTTCGAGCGCGCCATGGAAGTGCTGGCAATGAAGGAAGCTTCCGGCCAGCCGCTGGACATTTCGGAAAAGCAGAAGATTCAGTCGCTGCAGCAAAGCGTATCAATTCACCCGTTTTTAAAAAAGCTTATAGCCTCACAGATTGAATACATGGACCTGATGCGTGCTGTACAGGACGCAATAACTGAAGGCGTAAATCAGCCGGTGGAAACCACGCTGATAGACGAAAAAACTTCGTCCGCGGCGCCTCCGGCATCCCGCCTGATTATCCCCGGATGAACGGTTGTCGCCGCTTCGGAAAAATGGACCGGCCCGGAATAGATTCGCTATTCTGCCGCAATTTTCCGGTTCTGCGGGCCTGCTTCAATCACAATTCGTTTTTTTTTTCGGGTTTGGAACATCCGCTTCTGGCTTCATGATGCCGGTTTAAGTATTCGCTCAAAGGCGGAACGTCTTTTCCGCCACGGATGACAGGGTGGCCTGATTTTTGGCTGACGATACAATTCCGGATGGCGGCCCGTGCAGGGCTGCGCTGCTCGGTCGGGTTATTTTGATTTCGTGCCGGGGCGGCCTTCCACAGATGTGCATGGAGCGGCATGATGCTGGACACTGTTTTAATCTGGATCGAAAAAAACCGTCGGGCGTGGCTGGACGATCTGAAGCAATGGTTGTCCATTCCCAGTGTTTCAGCCAATCCGGAGCATCTTAAAGATACCGTCGCGGCGGCGGAATGGGCCATGTTTTATCTGCGTGGTGCCGGAATGAATACGCGGCTTTTACCAACCGCAGGCCATCCCTGCGTGCTGGCGCAAACGCCCGATGGCCTGTGCCGCCCGGATGCGCCGCACGTGCTGTTCTACGGGCATTACGATGTTCAGCCAGCCGAACCGCTGGACCAATGGATCTCGCCGCCGTTTACGCCTGTCGTGCGGGATGGACGGCTGTTTGCGCGCGGCGCCAGTGATGACAAAGGCCAGGTGTTTTGTCATCTGGCGGCGCTGGTCGCGTGGAAACAGATCGCTTCTGAATTACCAGTGCGTTTAACGGTTTTGCTGGAAGGTGAAGAGGAAACCGGATCGCAGAATCTGCGGCGCGTGCTGGAAAGTCATCGCGAGGAATTAAAAACCGCCACCACGGTGATTATCAGTGATTCAAGCCAGTTCGCCCCGGGAATTCCGGCTATTACAACCGGCCTTCGTGGTTTGGTGTATTACCAATTGACTGTGCGCGGGGCCAGTCAGGACCTGCACAGCGGCGTCTATGGCGGAGCAGTGGCCAATCCGGCAAATGCACTTTGTCGGATGCTGGGCACCTTGCATGATCGGGATGGGCGGGTGACCGTTCCCCATTTTTATGAGGGTCTGGTCAATCCTGAAAAGGCCATCCTGCAACAATGGAAGGAATTGCCGTTTTCCGATCAGGAGTTCGCGACCGCCTTGGGATTAAAAATCCTGGCGGGCGAGGCTGGCTATTCCACACTGGAACGCCGATGGTCGCGACCAACCCTGGACGTGAATGGGCTGACCAGCGGATATCAGGGGGTTGGTGCCAAAACGGTATTACCCGGTATGGCTACAGCAAAAGTTTCCATGCGTCTGGTGCCCGGACAGGATCCAGCGGCGGTCTGCGCCTCATTTGAGGAATTTATGCGGGCTGCGGTGCCTGAAGGCGTTACGCTTTCCATGGAATGTCTAAGCGCATCGCCGGCTGTGCTGACACCATCTGATTCGCCAGCGGTGCGGGCAGCGGCGGGGGCCTTGGAAACAGGGTTCGGAAAGCCTCCAGTGCTGATACGGGAAGGGGGATCCATTCCGGTCGTGGCTTGGTTTAAGGAAATTCTGGGAATTGACAGTGTGCTGGTCGGTTTCGGCCTGCCCGATGATAATCTGCACGCCCCCAATGAAAAGCTGGATTTAGCCTGCTTTTACGGCGGAATCCGCACGGCGGCGGCTCTTTATGATAAATTGGCAGGGCATTGACCGAATATGCCGATAAATTCAGTAATTGTGATTGGTTTGACCGGCCGCCGCTGGCCAGTTGGCCAAATTGGATGTCGGAGGCAATAGCTCCAACTGGGTTCACGTTGATGTCAATGGAAGGTGCTGGAATGGAAAACATGATCAACGGCAAGTCCGACGGACCCAATCGACGGAGGCCAAACTTGCTGCGGGGTACCATTTTGGCCGTGCCTTTGCTATTGGCTGCGACAATGGTATGCGGTCCGGGAGTGTGTTGGTCGGCACCGGTGAATCGCAATGGGCCTGCAACTCGGCCTTCGCCGGGGAGTGGCGTAAAGTCAATCTTACTGCCCGTTCCGCCGCAGGCGGATCAGGCCCCGGCCCGTCAGACGCTGGAGGCCACATTTAACGGGTTATATCGTGGAAGGATCAATCGATTTACAGTCGGCCAATTTTTACAGAAGCTCGGCGCTGTTGAAAACAATCCGCAGCCCCATCCAATTCGCTGTTATGTAGCTCTGGACTTGGCCATACGTTTAAGCGGAACTTTCGGATTTTTTCAATATGGTCAAAGCGCGATTCTGCGAATGGTTACCCATTATCAGGTAAAGCGGGAGAAGATAGAGGCGAAGTTCGTTCATCTTTGGGCGGCGTCGAAATTTCTTAACTATTACGCTGTTTCATCGAATTTGCAGGCGATCGCGACTTGGGCGAGCCAGGCGGTGCAGACCGGCGACCTGGCGGCAGCCAGGCAGATCGCCGTCGACGGTTTACGGTTAGCCTTACGTTTCAATCAGCGCAAGCAAGCGGCTGAGTTTCGCATATTGCTGACGCGTATTCACGATCAGCGACCGATGCTCAAAAAATATCTGGCGGCCGAAAAGCGGCTGCTGACCCATCCGGATGACCCGAAGGCCAACCAGATCGTCGGGTTGTACAAAATTGTGACCGAGGATTACGTTTCCGCAGGCGCAAAATATCTGGTGCGATCCGCTGACCCGACTTGGCGGGAAATTGGGAAATTGGGCGTCATGGATTTTACCATTCAACCGCCGATGCCGCCTGCTCCGCAACTGCGGGAGGCTAAACTCTGGTGGACCGCCGCGGCGCGGGAAAAGGAGAACGCCTATTACGCAATGGAAATGCGGCGCATGGCCCGATGGTGTTTCAATTGCGCCGCACCGCTGGTGAACCAGGGCTTTGTACAACTGCTGTTTAAGGGGCATTACCACAAAGCGCTGAAACTGCTTAACGATGCCATCGTGCAGGCGTCCCATGCAAAAAGTTCGCGTCTGGCGGCCGCGCGTCTGGCGGTTTGGAATCAGATGGCGGCGGAGATCAAGACCTTGCGGGCGAATTTTTCAATTGCGATGAGCGCGGTCAGCGCCGGGACGGCCACGCCTAAACTCAACGAATCAATAGGTGAATATCTTTGTTTTGGCGAGGGGCGATGGAAAGAAGGGCTTGTGTATCTTGCCCATGCGAAGAATACAAAAATTCGCGATGCGGCTCGCCGGGACAAGGCGCTTCCTGTTCAGCCGGCGGCGCAGGTGGCCGCGGGTGATGCATGGTGGCGGCTGGCGAGAAACGCGACTGGTCTGGAAAAACTGAATCTGGAAAGCAGGGCGGTTTACTGGTTTAATAAGGCGATGCCAAAATTACAGGGCCGTGAACGCAAGCGAGTGCAATATCATCTGCTGCATTATCAGGCTCTTATGAAAGCTGAATGACGAAGCGCCAGGCCGCGGGCGCGGCGTATCGCGATACTCGCGAAAAAATCAGAACTGGTCAAGCGGCCGGGCCGCTGACCGATGGCATCACGGGCTGCCTTTTTTATAAGGCTGTTTTATACCACCATGCTTAACTCGATGCGAGCGGTGCGGGGGGCGGCTGCTTGCTTGCGGCAATGTGTGCCTGGCGCTTCAGGCGTTTACGTTTGTTAAGAATGTTGGCCAGCTGATCGATCAGCACCGCCAGCAGGATCACGGCTCCGGTGATAAAATAGGTCCAGTTGGAACTTAAGCGGAATACATGGCGCTGACCGGCAGTGTAATACACCCATTTAAACAGAATAATGCCATTCTGAATAACTTCCATCATGATCGAACCGATGATAGCCCCCGGCACGCTGCCCTCGCCGCCGCGCAACGATACGCCCCCGATCACTGCCGCAGCAATGGCATTAAGCTCGTAGCCATTGCCGACGTTGTAAGTCATCTGGCCAATGTAAGATGCGTAGCAGATTCCGGCTACGCCCGCAAGCCCCGCCGAAATAACGTATGTAAGCGTTTCCACGCGATCCACGGGAATGCCGGAATATTGGGCCGCATCGCGGTTCCCGCCGATGGCGAAAACATAGCGGCCAAAAACCGTTCCATGCAGCAGATATCCGGCCAGAAGAATGACCCCTATAAAAATCAGCACCGGATACGCAAGTATGGCATGATAGCCGTAATGGAACAGACCTTCGGTGGAAAGATTAATCAGTGGCGAGGTGCCAAGTCCCAGCGTTCCGCCGTGGGTAATGATTTGCGCCAGGCCGCGCACCAGCAACATGCCCGCCAGGGTGACGATAAAGGGCTGAAGTTTTAATTTGGAAATCAGCAAGCCTTGAATCAGACCGATTGAAAGCGCGACGGCCATGGCAATGCTTATGCCGACCCACAATGGATGGTGCAGGCAATGTTCGGATGGCGATGAAATTTTGGCAATCAGGACGCCGGTCAGTCCGATGATCGCCCCGACGGAAAGGTCGATGCCGCCGGTAATAATGACAAAGCTGCTGCCGATGGCGAAAATTCCCAACATGGCCGCCTGCCGTGAGACATTCAGGATATTGGCGGCTTTACCGAAGTCATGGTTGCACCAGAATAAAAAGCCGCACATGACCAGTACAGCAAAGAAAATACCCAGTTCACGTCGCATCAGACTCCGGTCCTTATGTCAAGATTCCCCGCGCCGGTCATCAGGGACGCAATGCGTTCCTGCGTGGCCTGGCTACGCGGCAATATGCCTTCAATTCTGCGCTCGCGCATGACGACGATCCGATCGCTCATGCCCAGCACTTCCTCCATTTCGGAACTGACCATCAAAATGGTAATTCCCTGCTGGGCCAGAAGCATCATTTCACGGTATATTTCGGCTTTGGCCCCTACATCCACGCCGCGCGTGGGTTCATCGAGAATCAGTATTCTGGGCCGCATAGCCAGCCATTTGCCTAGAACCACTTTCTGCTGGTTGCCTCCCGAAAGGCTGCCCACGCGCTGGCCCACGCCCGATGCCTTGATCCGCAGGGATTCGAGTTGCTTTCTGGCCACGACCGTTTCCCGTCGGCGCCCCAGCCAAAAGCGCGGCCGATAATTGTGAATATCCGGCATGGAAATGTTCTGCGCTATGCTCATCGCCAGCACCAGCCCATTGTGTTTGCGGTCTTCCGGTGCCAGATATATGCCGTGATTAATCGCGGCCCGCGGGCAGGTTGGATTGAAAATTGCGCCATCCACGTGAATGGTGCCCCCCAGTGGCGGAGTCACACCGAAAATCGCCTGCATAAGCTCGGTCCGGCCTGACCCGACGAGTCCGGAAAATCCGATAATTTCCCCGGCCCCGGCGTCAAAGCTCACCGCGCACGGAGAACCGGGAACAATTAAATTTTCCACACGCAAAATTGTCGGATAATCCTGCCTGGGCCGCAGTGGCGGATACCAGTTTGTGAGTTCTCTGCCCACCATCATCGAGACGATTTTATCCTGGGTAATCTGATCACGTTGCAGTTCTCCCACCCTTTTGCCATCACGCAGAACTATGACGCGGTCCGCCAGCCGCATGACTTCCTCCATACGGTGTGAAATATAAATAATGGCGATTCCATCGCGGCGCAAATCGTCAATAATTTTGAAAAGCTGCTCCGATTCAGTCAAGGTCAGCGAACTGGTCGGCTCATCCAGAATCAGTATACGCGCCTTAAGGGAAAGAGCTTTGGCGATTTCCACCATCTGCATCTGTCCCGGAGTCAGCGAGCCTACCAGCGTGGCTGGCGAACAGGTTAAACCAACCCGCCGCAACAGCGACTCGGAGTTCGCACGCATGACGCCGCGGCGCAGCACGCCCCCGCGGCTGGGTTCAGATCCCAGAAAAATATTGCCTGCCACATCCAGGTTCGACGCCATCATCAATTCCTGGTGCACCAGAACAATTCCATGGCGGCGCGAATCGGAAACATGGCGGAATTCCACGGGGTGGCCGTCGATATGGAGCGATCCTTCGTCCGGCGGCTGGGCGCCGCCTAGAATTTTCATAAGGGTGCTTTTTCCTGCCCCGTTCTCTCCCATTAAGGCAAGGACTTCACCGGCGCGCAGTTCCAAGTCCACGTTTTCCAGTGCCGTAACGCCGGGGAACCGTTTGGTAACGCCCTGCATGCGCAGGATATAATCGTTCGCCATGGGAGGTCCAGTATGCTGTCAAGGGCGGCCTTGGCTATTTGCTGGCCATCATCTTTGCGAGTTTTATTTTGTATGCATCAAGGTTCTTGGCATCCACAATTTGCACGCCGGTATCCAGGTCAGCAGAGGCGGGCACAGCCTTCATGCCTTTGGCACAAATAGCTTGCAGGTATTTACAGGAAAGATAGCCTTCCATAAATGGATTCTGTACCACCGTGGCGTTTATCAGGCCGCTTTGGATGTCTTTCAGCGTATCGGGGTCCTGATCAAAGGCAATGACTTTAATTTTTCCCTTGTCCCCTGCGGCCTTCACCGCCGCCGCCGCCAGGGCGCCATTGTAGGAATACAATCCGCACATGAGGCTTAAATTTGGAAACGCGCTGATCACGTTTTCGGCGTTAGATCTGGCACGGGCGTAATCCTGGTTGTCTTCCTTTTTTGCCACGATTTTAATGGAGTGGCCCTTAATAACGTGTTCAATTCCTTGGAGTCGCCGCGCCGCATTACGGGCTGCCAGATTGCCCACGAAAATCGCCACCTGCCCGCCCTTGGGCAGCAGCTTGACAATTTCCTTCCCCATCAGCAATCCGGCATTGTAGTTCATGGTGCCAATGTACATCAGCCGATTGGATTTCGGGGCGTCGGAATCTACGCAGATCAGATTAAGGGACCGGGCCGCTGAATTTAGCGTGCGAATCTGGTCGTTGGGGGCGATGACGCTGATGGCAATGCCGTTGTAACCTTCCGTTACCAAATCTTCGATGATCTGGTTCTGCTCCGCCACCGTGCCTTTGGCCGGTTCGCGAAACGTGACCTGAATCCCGGTTTTCTTTTCAAACGCCCGAGTGCCGGCGTGCGCAAAATTCCAGTAATTGGCCACATTATTGCTGACAAACGCCAGCTTAATAGGCGTTCCGCTGGGGTAAATATGGACCGGCTTGGCAGTGGTCGCGGCCGTGGGCGTACTGGACTGGCTATTGGCGGACCCGCCTTTGCCGCAGCCGGCAACGGTAAATGCCACACCAACAAGTGCTGACAACAACGATAATTTAACAATCCGGCGCATACGAATCCTCACAAAATTAAAATCTATGAAGGGCACCGCTTGCGTGTCGAGTTCTCCGCCCGGACACACATTCCAACTCTCAAAAAGACAAAGTCCCGGGTTTTTGTTAACCCGCCGGGAAGACTCTGGCTTTAACCGCCGGCAAGAGCTGGGGCAGCGCCAACAGGAAAATGGGATTGTATCGGTCGGAAAGCCAATTGGCAACAGGCACATTTCAATTGGTCTCGGTCGGTTTGTCCGTTTTTATAGGCAAGGGCATTACGCTTCAATTCGGCGGTCCTTTTGTGTCCCCAAGGCGTCCTTCGGGTTGCCTTGGCAACGTGTGCGTGGCCATCGGGGATTCGGCATTTGCCACATCGATCAGTTTGGAAGCCGCCACTTGTCCTCCACCATTATTTGAGAGATAAAACAGCCCTTGTCCGTTTATGGTATCTGTTCCATGGTCTGCCTTCTGAAAACGCGGGCTTTTCTGCCAGAAACGTGCCCATGTGAGGTTTCGACTAATTAACAAAATCTGGTACACCCGCTTCGCAACCAGGGCCCGTGCGTTTTTGTGTCGCCAATGTGACCAAGGGCATAATCCACGTCGGTACACCTTGACCTGGAACGCTCGTTTGGTTTGCAACTGACGAATTGCGGTCGGTATGCATACTTCCCAGCCAATGCCGCCGGAAGCGGATATCCGGCGCGTGCATCCCGCCGGCGCGTTGCCGTCAGGTCGCTTCTTGTTCCCACCGTGCATTCATGAGTGCAATTCAATCATTGACAAGCCATTGTGAATGGCGTCGCGCGGGTGGCCATCGTATACCACATCTGTTTTAAGCTCTGCGGTGCCCTGTGTCGCTCTTCGGTGAACCATACTTCGTCAATGATCCATGATCAATAAACATAAAAAACAAGTCGTATCGCGTTGAAAATGATAAACAGTTCACGCAACGCCCGGATTCGGGCGAAACTCGTCTGGCCGGCGGCGCGGCTGCGTATGTTCTTTATTTTGGGCATATCGTGTCAACGGGCAATTTCTATGCCGGAACCCGTGACGGCCTTAATTGGGTCCGTGCCACGCGCTGCGGATAAGGTGTTCAATGGGGCAGGATATGCCCTGATCTCGTCTGATATATTGTGACCGCTCGTCACAGCGGCCTTCTAGACTGGGTGGTGAGGGGCTCGAACCCCCGACATCCGCGGTGTAAACACGGCGCTCTAACCAACTGAGCTAACCACCCGCAATCAAGATTAAAGAATATAACGGAAATGATTCCGTTTCACCATCCGCCGCAGGACCGTGTTGCCAAAAAAACGGCAAATTTTCCATTTGATGTACGAATGGCGGGGTGTGTGGCTGCCGTCAGTTATTTTTGGCAAGCGGCAAATTGGCCCGCCCTGTGCATCATCTTCTGACAAAATAACAACAGCGCTACAGCAAAGGGCGTCGGGCGTATAAAATGGCGGGTGATGTCGGATTCAGCGCACATATTTCAAACAGTTCGCCAGGCGGCTCGGATTGAGGAAATCATTGGCGAGCATATTTCGCTGCGCCCGGCCGGGCGGGAACTGGTGGGCCTGTGCCCTTTTCATGAAGACCGCCGCCCGTCGATGTATGTGAACGGCAACAAGCAGATTTTTTATTGCTTTGTCTGCAACGCGGGCGGGGATGTATTCCGGTTTGTGCAGAATTATCACAAAATGTCGCCTGGAGAGGCCTTGCGATTTCTAGCGCAGCGCTATGGTGTCAAACTGCCGGATTTTCGTCCCAACGACCCGGCGCAGCGGCAACGTGCCTCTTCCCGAGAGCGGATGCTGGCGGCGGCGGAATGGGCGGCCAAATGGTTTCGGGAGAATCTGGAAAAGCCCATTGGCCGCAGCGGCCTTGAATACCTGACGGGCCGCGGATTGAATGCGGACATGATACAGGCTTTTGGCCTCGGGATGGCGCTGGATAACTGGACCGCGCTGGCGCAGGCGGCCAGCCGCGCCGGGATATCGGATGAAAGTCTGCTGGGGGCCGGATTAATTAAACAGCGGGCGGATGGCAGTCCGTTTGATGTTTTCCGCAACCGCGTGATATTTCCCATTCTTGACCAGTCGGGGCGCGTGATTGCCTTTGGTGGCAGAATTCTGCCCTCCACCCAGCCCGCCGACGCTGCGGCTGCGGCATCGGCCGAAGGCGAAGGTCCAAAGTATCTGAATTCTCCTGAAACAGCAATATTTAACAAACGCGAAACGCTGTATGGCCTGAACCTGGCGCGCCAGGCGATTATCCGGGAAAAAACAGTGGTGGTGGTGGAAGGCTATATGGATGTCATCGCGTGTCATCAGGCAGGCGTTGCCAACGTGGTGGCCACGCTGGGAACTGCATTAACAGATAAGCATATAAACATGTTACGGCGATTTGCGGAAAAAGTAATTCTGCTTTTCGACAGCGACGATGCCGGCCGACGTGCCGCGGACCGCGCTATTGAAATGATTCTGAAATATCCGCTGGACACCCGCATCACGCACGTTCCGGACGGCAAAGACCCCTTTGATTTTTGCATGATCCACGGACCGGAACCGTTCAAACTGCTGCTTTCCCGCGCGCCAGATGCGCTGGATTACAAATGGGACCAGCTATGCGGAGCGATGGACGATTCGCCCTCGCTGGCACAAAAACAGCAGGCTTCCATGACACTGTTGCGGCTTGCTTCTGCAGGCCTTACCGATTCGGGAACAGATCCCGTGCGTCGCGGGCTTCTGGAGAAACATCTGGCGGATAAAATCGGTATGACGCCGCGGGATGTGCACCAGACCGTTCGCAACATGGCCCGCGCCGCCAGCGCACAGAGATCCTCGGCGGCGGATATCCCGGTCGGCCTGTCTACGGGGGGGGCGGGCGCGTTCGAGGGCCTCCTGGCGGCGGAACAATGGATTATCGGCTCGCTGCTGAATCAGCCGTTGCTGTGGCGCGAATTCGGTCCGGAATTTGAACTGAATCTTTTTGAATCGCCGGAACTTTTGCCCCTTGCTTCGCGCCTTATGGAATATCTTGAAGGCGCAACAAATCTGGAAGCGTGTTCGCTGGCAGACTTTATCGGCATGCTGGAAGACCCTGCCCTGGTCAGGTTGGCGGTGCAGGCACAGAAGGTCTGCGAAGGGTCCGCTGATTTTCGCAAAAATCTAACCGACAGTCAGGCGATGCTGCGTTTTAAGCGGCGCGGAGCCATCAGCGCTACGCCTGAAAAGTCATCCAGCAATCAGGAACCTGCAGATCCCGGCGCACGCGTGGCAATGCAGCGCAAGGCGGTTGAGCAGGGCCTCACGCGGCGACAACTCGGGCCGCGCCCGCCGGGCCGATAACGAATCTACTTTTTTAAGACTGGCTGCTCGAACCCGCGTCATGCGGCGATCAGCCTTGGGCGGTACGCCGGCAACCTATGGAATAAACAGATATTCCATTTTCGGCCGCATCATGTTCAACAAGGACCCCGGCGAAACCCGTAGCTGTGGCGATTGGACGGCCGATTTTATTTTCACCAGGTCAAGCAGCGTACCGGGTGTTTGCAGTTCCACCACAGTCGGGTTGTAAATGCCCGCCAGTTTGGCCGCCCCATGGTAAGCGGATCCGGAATATCCGATCGCATCAATCAGGCCCTTTTTCAATGCGTCGCTGGCGGCCCATACCTTACCATTGGCCACTTGTGCGATGGGCACATTTAACCGTGTCCCGCGGCCGGCCGCCACAATACTGGCAAACCGCGCATGGTCGGCATCCAGCAGATGCACGAGATAGGCTTTCACTTCAGGCGAATAATCCGAAAATGGCGAGCCGGCTTCTTTCCAGGTGGCCGCCTTGCTGGTCAGAAATTCCGGTCGAACTCCGATTTTTTTCATCAGTCCGGTAAGCTGAAAACCGGGAATCATGACGCCGATGCTGCCGACAAGGCTGGTCGGTTCGGCATATATTTTTTCCGCCGCCATTGAAATATAATATGCACCGCTGGCACCCAAAGACCCGATACTGGCCACAACAACCCGGTTGTCATCACGAAGTTTCATAAGCTGGTGGTAACATTCATCCGCATCGGTGACGCCGCCGCCCGGTGAATCGACGCGCAACACAACCGCGCGAATCGACGGATGACTTTGCACATATCGGACATCCGCGCGAACTTCGGCCACTGTGGCCCCGCTGATCAGGCCGGTCAGGTGAATAACGGCAATTTGCTCGGCACTGCCGGCCCGCAGCACGCGCTCATGAATGCCCGCAGCGCCGAGAATGCCGCGTGACAGCTCGCTGAATCCGCCAAGCATGATCGCCAGTACCACGTTTAATCCAATCGATATAAACAGCACAAGCACCAGACCCCAGCGCAACACGCGACCAACGGTGGACCGCTCACGAATGACCAGTGTCGGCCCCGGTACAGTGGATTCGATCATACACAGACTCCTGTTTCACATCAGCCGATTGCGGAATGGTCGAAACCCGTCTTGTTGCTCAAGCCCCAATGGCCGGCGCAAGTCCAAGTACCATACAGTTATTATACCATATTATTCAGGCGTCTTAAATAACTTATGCTGGCGGCCAGGCAGGTAAACGGATCCTGGCCGTAACAGTCATCCTGCTCCACAATCAGCCATTCCACGCCCGCTGCTCTGGCACCGGCCAGAATTTGGGCCCAGTCCAGACGGCCCGATCCAACGGGCGCAAATTCGCGCCCTTCACCCATGGCCATATCCTTGCAGTGGAGCAGCGCTAATTGATCAGCAACGCCGCGAATAATTTCCGCGGGGTTTAATCCAACGAAATACAGCCAGTATGTATCAAGCTCAATTTTTACATTGGCCGGCGCTGTGGCCCGCAGAATAATGTCCATGCCGCAGGTGACGGCTCCGCCAGGCTGTCCAAAGAGGTTTCCGACCCTCGCCGCCGCATCAGGATCGGGAATAGGGATATTCAAAAATTCAAAATCGTGATGATGATAGGCCAGCGTCATGTCGGCCTTGCGAAGCGTGGCACTGATGTCCTCTAAAATGGTGCCGATCTTTTGCCAATCGTCAAATGTTTTTCGTCTTTGTTCATTTATCCATGGACAGACCAGCGTCATAACGCCGGCCTGGCGATAATAGTCCATAATTGGGTATAAATCAGACTCCATTTCCTCAAGGGGCACATGAACTGAAAGCCATGTCAAACCGCAGTCCTGGCCCAGTTTTTTCAAATTGGCCGCACTTAATTGCCTCCGCCTGTCGGTGAGTTCGGCGCCCTGAAATCCCATCGCCGCAAGTCGGCGGCACGCGCCGGCGAAGTCCTGGCCAGCCACGTTGCGCAGAGTATACATTTGAACCGCATGGCGGAACGGAGGCATTGACTGGCTCCACGTTGGTACAACGGCGGAAATCGGATCTCGGCCTTGTCCGGCCATCCAAGTCTAACGATAATATGAATAAACAAAAATGCCAAACGCGGAGAAAAAGTGTCCGTACGACGAATCGCGCTGGCTAAGTTGCCTTACAATGTGTACGCGCACGTCAGTTGCTCCAATTGTTTTAGTATATCTTTCAAGCCATGCGCGATGGCGCAACGCTTGTGATAGATGCATTGGGTTCAAATATACACCCGCTTTTGGCGAAAAAATGGTCGCTTTGTTTCAAAGTCCCAATAATAATAATGGTGCCCAATTTATTTTTACCATACATCACAGCCAGCTGATGTTCCCTGAATTATTTCGCAAGGACCAGATTTAGCGTATGGAACAATCACCATCAGGCCAGACGTATCTTTTCAGCCTTGACGATTTTCGCCGCGAATCATACACCCGAAACGCTGAAGTGTTTGATAAGAACTCTACCTTGTGGGCCGCTATGGAGGTATTGGTAGCTTCGGGCCAACGTTGTCGGGCTGCCCCCGGCGGCCACCAGTTCGGCTATGGGCGCAAACGATGGGGCCAGAAAAAAATCGTGTGGCTCTTGCAAATTCCTGTTTCAATGCTTGGAAGATTGCGCACTTCAATGCGTGGCCGACCGGTCGTGTCACGACTGAAAAGTGCGACGTAATGTTACGGAAGCAATGCAATTGCGATCCGGACGTTCGCAATAGCCGGTTGTTCGCAATTAAGCTTGGGTACAAAAGAAAATCTGCGGAGGGACAGCATTCGAAAAATTGGTATCCGCACTGAAATTCGCCCGCAGCTTTTCACACGACGAACGCGAGACAATTCTTGGTAACAACCCGTCTGCCCGTGTCGGCTCGCTGGCTTGCAAATGAATGAATGATCAAACCTGATTCCGCTTTTTATCCCAGTACCGTCACTTCCATTCCCAGATGTTCGCCGGCGGCCGTCAGGGCGGCGATATGGTCCCCAAAAATGCCGTGAATATGATTGGAACTGTAATGTTGCCCGATAGCTTCCGGCGGGCATTTGAATCGCACAAACATGTGGGGCCAGGTATAAGTGGTCTGCTTCGCGAGGCTTTCCATGGTTTCAAAACCGATATCCGGCACGCTGGCGCGCACCAGATGCATCTGAAATTCGCCGCGCTTGCGTGTGATGCGCCCTAAGGTGATAAGCTCCGCGGGTTGTGAATAGAACTGAACGCTGGCGCCGCCCGCGTGGAAATAAAAATCCATCGCCGGATACAGTGTCACCTCGGCCCAGTTTTTCCGGTAGTCTTTGTGACGGCGGCTGAACCAGGGGGCATGCTGGCCGGAATTCACCAGATCGTAAACATCGTGCTCGGCAAAATAATGCCGCATATCGGCAAACAGCACCGGCGTTCCGCTGATCATGTGCATGAGTTGCATGGTCAGGGCACCATTGCTGTCGCATTCCGTGGCGCAGATCAAAGGCTTCTTTTTGGATTCTTCCCAGTCCGCATTGTCGTTAAGCAATGCTTCCTGTACATCCATGATGCACATGTGCGGCTGTTCCGTCATGTCCAACTGGCCGGTTAAACCGCAGAAATCGATTCCTTCATCACGGCAGAAATCTTTTAGAGCCAGATACATGCGGACCTGGCGGGCAAGTGTGCCGTCGACGCCGCGGGTGAGCTTTTTGCCATCATATTTTACTTCCCGACAGACGCTTTCCAGCCATTCCAGCCCGGTTTTAACGCGCTTTGCTTCAATCTTCCGGGCCATTTCCCAGAACCAGAGCTGCCCACGGTGCACCACATGTACGCCGAACCTGCTCATCCATTGGCTTTCATCCAGGTGGCCGGTGTACATCCCCATGGATGGACCGTCGAAGCGGCCATAGCGTTGCCCATGCAACTTTTCCGCCGCGGTGATGCCATCCAGTCGTCGTTGGGGATTGGCGTCATTCAGCCATTGGCTCATGGCTGCCTTGACCAAGGGGTCAGCCAAATCGCCCAAGGCTCGGGAAAATGGCCGACCGATCTCCGTCATCGAACCGGCACTGGCAAAATAGGCGACCCAGCCCGGATAAGATGGATTGAGCACGCCGTACATCATAATGCTGACTGCCGGGTCAAACCGGATCGCCGCCTGTGCGGTCAAGTCCGGGTAGCTCCAAATGACGAAGTTGAATACCACGGCCTGAACTCCGGCGCGGTTCAGTCGTGCGCATTGCTTTTCGACAGTTTCATGGTTCCAGACCACGGCATTTCCAGCCACCACTTCATGTCCGTGTTGGGCGAGAAACTCCTGAAGTTTTTTCTGGAAACGCATGCAATCCGGGGTGGATGCTTCGGTTACACGCCGGCGCCCATCGCCAAATGTCAAAATGCCGATTTTCATGATTAAACTCCGTTATCAATGCCGCCGCATGGGTAATGGCACCGCCGCCGAAAATATATTCGTCCTATTGGGCATTGCGAGATGGACGCAGCTGCCCAAAAGGACCGAAAAAAATTATAATAAGATAAAGTATTTTGTCAACTTTGTTCCGGAATCTTGGCGAAAGCGGGCGTGGAAACGCGTTGGTTGAACCGTGCGCCCCGCAGGTAGGAAATTGATTAATATTTCGCGAGGGCGGGGTGAGTTGCTTTAAATAAAACTGCCAACTACTGTGACCTAAATACAGATGGTCAGCTCCTGGCGTACCGGGATTGCGATGCCTGTCCGGTAAGCGACAATCGTGAGCAAATTGTTGCACGCATGACTGCGGGTTTAACTGATTCGCCGCGATAATTTTTGTGCGAAGTCTGCGAAAGACAACGAACAACATGTGCCGGTGTGCAGGGCACCAGGACTTCCACGCGGCGACAAATCTTTAAGAACCCAATCGCAGCCGGAACAAAAAGCTGAATAAATGGATCGCGGACAGGCCCTTTATCAAGCAAATCACTGAATCGATTGAATCTTGCAGTCTGCGGTATCGAAACTTCCAATTATGCGCTAAATTTGTACACGATGTGGAATTTTACTTGACAGATTGATTTAGATGCGATTATTATTCGCGAACTTCTAAAACGCTTTGGGCGGCCATGCATCTGTAATTGGCCTGACCAAGCCGAGAAAATTTTTTGTGGATGGTTTGAGAGCCGTGATTGATCGATGTGGTCTTTCCCCCAGCGCGCTGGTACAGGCGTTCGGGGCCCGGGGAAAGGAATTCCGTCCGATGGTGGCAAATCGCAAGCAGGCAAAATCGGTCCGTAATCCGGTCCACAGGTTTCTCGCAGCGCTTCGCTGGTCATGGGGAGGCTTGCCATGGTTACGCGACATAGTATGGAATTCAAGCCATGTATCGGGCGAGTTGCGAGTCCGTTCACGGCCGCGCGCCGGACTTATGTTTGAGCAGCTTGAGCCGCGCATCATGCTTTCTTCAACCATATCGGTGACGCCGGATAATTTTTCCGTATATGAAGGTACAACCTCCGCAATTGTGGTGGCCCGGTTCACGGACAGTCAGACGGGCACAACGCCAGCGAATTATTCAGCCAACGTGGCTTGGGGCGATGGCAATAATTCCAGCGGTCAGATTACGACTGACCCTAATGGCGGATTTGATGTCACTGCCGCGCACGCCTGGCTGGATTCCGGAAACTATTCAACCGCGGTGACGGTCAGCGGTCCGAGTGGGACAAGCACCGGTGACGGCGTTGCGACGGTTAGCGCGGTTGCGCCATCTGTCAATATCTCCGGCCCTTCGACCTTCCTCGATGGGGCGTCGTATGACCTAAGTCTTTCAGCGCTGTACGCTTCTGATCCTGATTCAGATGCAATTTCGTCCTGGCAGATCAACTGGGGCGATACGTCCGTAACCAATGTGACGGGCAATCCGACGAGCATGTCACACCAATATGCGGCGGCGGGGCAATCGTACAATATTACGGCATCGGCTACGGATGACGACGGTTCCTATTTCTCGAATACATTGACGGTGGGTCAGGTTTCCGCTGCTCCAGGTTCGCTTGCCGCTTCACAGATTACTTACGATTCCACTCACCTGACGTGGCGGGGCGTTTCTGATACAAATGTGGCCGGATATGTGATTGAACAATCGGTGGATGGCGTCCATTTCGCAGAGGTTGGGGCGACGCAGGCGACCCAAACTCAATTTACCGTGGATAATTTGCTTGCTGGCACTGCGTATACGTTTGTAGTGGAGGCAACAGATGCGGGCGGAGTTTCCTCTGCTTCCAATTCGGTTGCGGTTACCACTGCGACGGCGCCGGTTCCGGCGGTGCCGACCAGCGTTTTGGCCAGCGCCTCCGGCGATAACGCTGTGGCAGTTTCCTGGTCGGACAGCGGAAGCAACATCAGCGGATTTGATATTCAGGAAGCTGTGGGAGGCGGGGCTTATATCGCGGTGGGAACGGCTCCCGCTTCTGCGACGACATACACGATCGGCAGTCTTTCCGCGGATACGAATTACAGCTTTATTGTCGCGGCATACAACTCTTTCGGTCTATCGGCATACTCGGTGCCCGCCACAGTGACTACAGCCGCCGCTGCGCCAAGTCCAATCACCCTTCAACCGCACCGGTATTCCGGGTACGAGGGCCAACAGCTTTCTGTGACGGCGGGTAGCGGATTGTTAAGCGGTGCAACAGGTCCCAGCGGAGCAACTCTGACGGCGGCTTTGGTTGGTTCCCCGGAAAATGGCAGTATAAGCGTAAATTCGGATGGCAGCTTCACATATTACGCGGGAAATACCACCGGGCCGGACACGTTTTCGTATTCCGTTTCCGATGGCCGGGGCGACGTCGTGACGGGAACGGCTAATCTGACGGTGCTTGCCACGGGCACACCGCAAATTCAGAATCAGACCTATTACGCTGCGCACGATTCAACCTTGAGCGTTACCGATCCGGCGCAGGGGGTGCTGGCAGGAGCGGTGGATCCCAACGGCCTGCCGCTGACCGCGACGGCTGTGACGCAGCCTGGAAACGGCGCGCTAACGCTGAACCCGGATGGTACGTTTGTGTATACTCCAAAGCCGGGATACGTTGGGACGGATTCATTCACGTATCAGGCTTCCGATGGAACAAAAAGCTGGACGGCGCTGGTGAATTTTGTTGTGACCAACGCCGCGCCAGTCGTGCAGAATGTGTATTATTCTGTTGCCGCCGGCCAAACTTTGAATGTTTCAGACCTGGAGGGGCTGCTTTCGGCCGCCTCCGACGCGGACGGCGATGTGCTTACGGTGGTACCGGTTAATTCCACAACATACGATGGTGGCCGGATCTCGATCCAGGGCACTGGTGCATTCACCTATACGCCGGCCAATGATTTCACAGGTACCGACAGCGTTGAATTCGGCATAACGGATGGTGCGTCAACCAGCTATGCAACGTTGACACTGAACGTGACGGCGGGCCTGCCTGCAGCGGCGGACATGACCTATACACTGGTTGAGGGAACTGTATTAAACATTGGCGCTGGCGATGGATTGCTGACGGCGGCGTCGGATTCGGCAAATTCACCGCTGGAGGTGGATGGGGGATCGACTGTAACGACCGCGACTGGTCATGGTTCGGTTACAATAAATTCAGACGGTTCCTTTATTTACACACCTGACCAAGGTTATTTCGGGTCGGATTCATTCACATATTTTGTTTCCAACGGAGTCAAGCAAAGCAACACCGCTACAGTGACGCTGGATATTACCGGGCAAACGATTGTTGCGCCCGTGGAGAATTACGTTGTTTCACCGGGGGACACTCTCAATATCGGAGCGGCATCCGGTCTTCTGGCGGGAATTGGAAATCCGGTACCGGGCACCGCGATCACGGCTCAGGCGGTTGGTTACCCAATGGACGGCAGCCTGACGTTGAATTCGGACGGTTCCTTCACTTACACTCCGTACAACGGCTTTTCCGGAACAGATCAATTCAGCTACAACGTAACTTGCGGCTCGCTGACGAGCAACACGGCGACAGTGCTGATCAACGTTGTGGCGGCTTCGCCGATTGGTCAGGCGGTAAATTATTCGGTTGAGCATAATCAGACGCTCGTAGTCAATGCGGCGGATGGTGTATTGGCGTCGGATTCAAGTCCCTCCGGTGGAGTCTTGACTGCGCAACTGGTGAACAGCGCTGGTCACGGCTGGTTGTCGTTTAATGCCGATGGATCGTTTACATATGTGCCGAATAATGGATTTGTTGGAACAGACAGTTTCACCTATTCCGCCTCTGACGGAGCCACGACCAGCGCGCCGATATTGGTTGATATTGCTGTACAGGATTCGCCGCCGCAGGCAACTGGTCAGACCTATTCCGTCTATGAGAACTCAACCCTTAACGCGTCGCCGGGAATATTGGCATCCGCAACTGACTCGGACGGCGACCCATTGAACGCCACGCTTCTTCAATCGACGAATAGCGGTACCCTGGCCTTTAATTCCAACGGAACATTTACCTATACGCCAACGGCAGGGTATTTTGGATCAGATAGCTTTACCTATTCGGTAAGTGATGGAAACAGTTCCGTTACCGCAACTGCCACAATAAACGTGCTGCCCGTGGCGTTGCCGCCGGTTACAACCCCGCCATCCTATAGCACCGGTGAGGGGCAGACATTGAATGAAACCGTTGACGGTGTTCTGGCTTATGCAACGGACCCGCAGAATCTTCCGATGTCCGTAAATCTTGTAAGCGGCACGACAGACGGAAGCCTGACATTTAACTCCAATGGAACATTCAGCTATACGCCCGCGCCCGGCTTCACGGGTACTGATTCGTTCACCTATACCGTGTCGGATGGCACCGGTACAAGTTCGCCGGTAACCGCCGCCATCACGGTTGCCGGCATGCCGCCAACCGCCGCCAATAGCAGCGTAACGGTTAAAGAGAATACCACACTGACTGTACCTTCAGGTGCGGGCCTGCTGAGCCTGGCAACCGGCGCGGGCGGATATACCTTAAGCGCGAATCTGCTTTATGCGCCTTCACATGGTACATTGGCATTAAATACCAACGGTGCGTACACTTACACGCCCCAGTCTGGTTACACCGGTTCCGACAGTTTCATGTATGACATTTCAGACGCGGCGGGAACCAGCAACGCTGCGACCGTGAGCATTACGGTCAGTTCGCAAACGGTTATTACCAATCCGCTGACCTACCGGACAGGGCTGAATCAAAATCTTATTGCAGGTGTCGCGCTTGGTGTATTGCGCGACGACTGGACCACCGATGGTTCAACACTCACCGCGGTGCTGGATAGCGCGCCGTCCACGGGGAGTGTGGTGTTGAATAGCGATGGATCTTTTACCTATTCACCCGCCACTGGATTTGTCGGCACCACCAGCTTTACTTATCAGGCTGATAGCTCCAGCGGTGTGGACAGCGGGCCGGTGACGGTGACGATTAACGTGGTAAACGCGGTGCCGGTTGCGGCGAACCTTTCCTATTCGGTCATCCACGGGCAAACCCTGACGATTTCAGCCCAGCAGGGCCTGATTGGAACCGCGTACGATACAGATGGCGATCCAATGACCGTGGCATCGGCGGGTGCCATGGGCACCGGCCACGGTTTTGTAACCCTGTCGGCAAACGGTTCGTTTGTGTATACCCCGAACGCCGGGTTTGTCGGTACAGATACGTTCAACTACGCAGTCAGCGATGGGACCTCCACGAGCACATCGGCAACCGTCACCATTACGGTAACGGATTCCGCGCCGGCGGGAGTGCCCCAAAGCTATCAGCTTCTGCATGATCAGTCTCTTTCGGGCAACGTGATGATCGGGGCAACAAATGCCGATGGCACCCCGATGACCGCTCAGGTTTATAACACGGTGCAACATGGAAATCTGAGTTTAAATCCCAATGGCACATTCACCTATACGCCGACCGCGGGTTATGTGGGCGGAGACAGCTTCAGTTATACGCTCAACGATGGTGCGGTGAACAGTCTGCCTGCAACAGTGTCAATTGATGTTTACAATGAGTTGCCGGAATTAACGTCGCAGGCTTTTACAATCGATATGGCGACCGGCAACGGAACGCTGACCGGCAATCTGCTTACTGATATTTCCGATCCGGACGGCGATTCAATTACAGCGAGTCTTTCAAACGGTTCCAACAATTATGTCATCAGTTCAATGTCCACCGCGCACGGGTCCGTGAGCATTACCGCAGGCGGGCAGTTTACCTACACTCCGAATGCGGACTATCAGGGACCGGATGGATTTTCCTATACCGCATTGGATTCGGCGGGTGCCGCGGCGCCGGCGACTGTCGCTATTAACGTAACGAATTCTCTTCCGCAATCGGTAAATGAATTTTTTTCCACCAACGGCACCAATGCCGCAACCGGTAATGTCCTGTCGACTCCCACGCAGGATTCAGGCTCCAATCTGCCTCTGACCGCGAGGCTGTCCAACGGTGCTTATGGCTATTACGGTCCTCCGCCCGGCTATGGCGGCTACGGCGGTTACACCGCGGGTCCGCAATCCCAACCGACAACTGCCGGCGGCACCGTGACGCTTAACAGCAACGGTCAATTTTCCTACACGTCACCAAATAATTTTGTGGGTACGGATTCCTTCAGCTATGTATTAAGCAGTGGTGCGGCAACCAGCGCGCCGGCGGTGGTCACCATTGATGTAAACCCGTTGCCGCCGCAAACCGTTAGTGCCGTTTTTGATGGTACTCCCGGTCAAAATATTACCGGCAATGTTCTGGCCAACGCGCCGACCGGCCAAACTCTTATGGTTGCGTCCGTCAACGGTCAAACTCTAAGCACGTCCAGTAATTCCAGCATTCCGATGCCTGATGGGGCATTAAGCATCGCGTCATCCGGCGCGTTCACATTTACGCCTGATGCTGGTTTTTCCGGGAACGACACGTTTAGTTACGTTGCCGCCAATCAATATCTTCAGTCAACGGCCACCAATGTCAGCCTGGATTATGCCGGCAGCGCATTACAGGTGCAAAACGCCACCGGTTCCACCCAGGAAGGAACAGCGCTTTCCGGTAATTTAACAAATAATGTCACCACCGTCGGCACGCAGTCCCCATATACCGTTACCAGCGTGAACGGCGTAACCGTTGGTGCGAGTTCCGCCACCATTAATCTGGCCGATGGCGTACTGACTATTTCGGGTTCAGGTGGATTCAGCTACCAGCCCAACAAAGGGTTCTACGGTTCGGACAGCTTTAATTACACGGTCTCCAATGGCCAGTCGCAGGCATCCGGCAGCTATACGATCAACGTTTCCGCAGCACTGCCCGCGGGGAGCGCGTTGACGTTTACGGCAACGGAAAATCAGCCGTTGACCATTTCCACCGCGAATCTCCTGGCGGGTGTCACAGATACCAATGCGGGTGCAGGAACGCTGGCGGCAGGCATTAGCGCCGGACCGCTGGACGGTTCGCTTTCCGCCTCCGGCAGTTCGTGGGTTTACACGCCGCGGAATAATTTCAGTGGGAAGGATGAATTCACTTATACGGTGACCGATGCGCTGGGCTTTACATCGGCGCCGATTCTGGTAACCGTGACGGTTAACCCCGGCGAAGTGACGACCGCAGCTACGATTAACGCGGCGACGCTGGAAAACCAGTCGACAACCATAAATCTAGCCAATTATATCAATAATTTGCCATGGCTGGCGGCCGGCGGGTCCGGATTGACTGTGACAATCACTTCCAGTCCCGGATACGGCGATGCAAGTGCCGCCGGCACGAGTATCACCTATACGCCTTGGATGGATGAGTATACCGGTTCGGGTTCCAGCAGTAGCGGGGCAGATAGAATTGGTTATACACTTAGTGACGGAAAAGGCGATTCAGTCTCGGGAACGGTTTTCGTAACGGTGGAGCATCAGGACTCCCAGCCGTGGCTGAATAATGTCACCCTGAATACGACGGAAAATTCCACGGGTTCCTACGGATTGGGCAATCTGCTGGACACCAACGGCTATCCGATTTGGGCGGCGAATGTGCGGATAACGAATCAGCCGGCAAGTGGAACGGCTTGGGCAAGCGGCGACACGCTGTATTACAAACCGAATTACGATTTCAGTGGTTCCGACAGCTTCACTTATCAGGTTTATGGCCCGAATTGGCTTTCCGCAACGGGCACCGCGACGGTAAAGGTTGCATCAGCGTCCCAGCCCGGAGCGTTTCAAAGTCCTTCAGGTCCGGAGTCGCCATTTGTCGGCACCCCACCGCAGGACAGTCTGAACGGTCATCCGGATAATAACCAGTCCAATTTTTCGTTACCGGGCGGTGGTTCGATCCAATTCGTAACTGGCAGCGACATCATTTCGGTAAGCGCCTCGGCGTCCTACGCGTCCGGACCCAATCAGCCGATGGTCAGCGTGTCAATCAATGGCGATTCGGTGGGCGTGTCGGTATCTGGCTATGCTCAGAATGCATCCGTTTCAGTTTCAGACACTCCTTTGGCGGGCGGCTTTCCCAGTGTGAAACTGTCGTTTACCGGTTCGGCGGCCAATGTGTCTCTATATTCCGCTGGAACAATCGCAAGCTACCACGCTGCGGGAAACCTAACGGTCAGTACGGGAGGCTACATGCCTGCGATGACCGCGGCGGGAAAGCTTTGGGCGAATTCCGGCGGAAGCATGGGCAATATGACCGCGGGTGCGGGCGCGTACCTTAACGCTACGGGCAGCATCGGCGCCGTTTCGGCCGCGACCAGCGATGAGATTTGGGCACTCGACGGAGCGATTGGCTCTATCAATCTATCGGGAAATCTTGGTGCCACCACGAGTTGGTATTACCAGAGCATCACAGCCAGCGGCAACATCGGCAATGTGACCATTGGCGGCCAAATGCTGGGCGGTATTGAGACACGCGGTGATATGACTGGCGCTGTCAGCGTGACGGGTAACATATCCGGCAGCATTAACGCGTCGGGCAATATTTCCGGCGGAATTTCCTCTCAGGGGAACATCTCCGGTGATATCAGCGTGGGTGGCAATATCACCAGCGCCATATCCGCGGGCGGCTATATCAATACCATTTCGGGAACCGGTGGGATTTCCGGATCCGGCTCCATCTCCGCCGGAAGTACAATCGCGCAGATTAATGTCCAGGGGAATCTGGATGGGTCGATCACGGCACCGGGCGGAATTACCGTCGGTATTAATGCGGATGGAAATATCAATGCGACGATTGACACACAAGCGGCCAACATCGGCAGTATCACCGCGGCTGGCGACATTGCCGGGTCCATTACCGCGGGCGGTACACAACAGATCAAGGCGGCCGGCGGCGATGTTTCCGCCAATGTTACACTTTCCGGATCTATTGGTTATCTGAATTCTTCCAACTATTACGGCCTGATTGCGGGCGGCGACATTTCCGGAATTGTCCATGCCGTGTCCATCATTGTTGTCAATGCCGGACGTGATATTTCGGGGCAAATTTCCACTTCGGGCGTGGCGGACGGGATATACGTT
>JAJZOA010000065.1 GCA_021852225.1 Planctomycetota bacterium | reverse complement strand
CGCTTCATGCTGTATGTCATGCATCGATCTGAAAAAGGAATAGGCCGCCACACTGAAAAGCATAATGACCGCCAGAAAAAAGCCGTCGCCCAGATGAGCCAGATTATGGACTTTCAGCCCCGTGCTGACCTGAATTCCACTGAGTTTGGGGAACAGCACCTCCAGCCCACCGACCAGCATAAAGCCCACACCACCCCATGTAAGCGTCCGCCCGGACATAAGCCTGGCCAGCAGAACGCGGGCGTTTTCCGAAAGTTTGCGGCGGGCCATCCATTGGCCAAACAAACCGCCAATGAGAATCTGCATGATCATGGTTCCAATGCCAAACGCCACCCCGGGCAGGAACGCGAGCCACGGGCTGCCCATATTGGGAGCTAAAGCCGTATAAAGAATAATGGCAAACGCACCAGTTCCCCAGCCGGCAATAAAGCCGTGTACCAAAGGCATCCACCATGGCGCGGTTTGAGGATTGGCGCCCCCTTCGGAATGAAGCATTTTGTGGGTGTGAAACATGTGCCAGATTTTACCCCTGCGCACAATATAAAGACCCGACCCGGTCATGACCGCGCCCACTATCACATAAACCAGACTGTTATAAATGTCACTTTCAATAATGGGCCGAATGGCGTTAATGGCAAAATAGGCCAGCTCACACGCTATGGCTCGCTGCAAGGTGAACGTCAGCGAGAACAGAAAGCCCGCCTTCATGCCGCCTTTCCAGGAATAACTGCCAATGGCGTAGCTGAAGGTAATCGGCCACGTATGTTCGTCCGGGGTAATGCCGTGGACAAATCCCAGCAGCAGCGCGGTGGCCAGAATCATGACCAATCCCATGCCTATTCCGCTTGGATTCCATAAGTTAATAGCAGTTGCAAACATTGAAAATTACTCCGTCCGAAAGCGGGCGAAAAAACGGGTCAAACATGACCAGCCGGTCCAAGGTCTTCAGTCGATTCACGCGCCGTTCAGCTTTATACGTGCGGAAGCGGCCTTTTGTGCGGATCGCCTGAACCCTTTTGCGGTACGGCCGGGATTGGAATGATGAAGTTTGTGTACATGGTCCGGCAAATGCCCCTGCGGCACATGCTGGCCGCAACTGTCACATTGATCCGCTTTTTCAAAGCAATCCGAACACAGAAGCTCCCCGGTCTTCTCAAATTCCGTCAGGCGTTGACGGTCTTCTCTGGGCATGGTGCCCACGAGTTTCCGAAGCCGCGGCATAACCGGCAATGCCGTGTGGCAACCCGAACAGGTTGCGAATTCAAGTTGCGCCAGCAGCAGTTCAATTTCATGGCCGCGGTTGGCCGGTATTGTCCCTTTGCCTTCACACAACGGGCAAAGATGGCCAAGGTAGGCATAAACCGCATCGCGGATCAGTTCACTGCGGTTCTTGACGCTGGAAAGCAGCTCTGCGAGTTTGGCGTCCACTTTAAAGGCCAGAAGCTGGTCTTTGGGCATACGCTCGCCTTTTTTGGAGGTGACGGCTTTGTCGGTCGGCATGTCATGTGCTCCTTGCGGTGTCTGTGATCAGGAATTTCGTTGTACTCTGTTATACCTCCCGCGGCGGCCCGATGCAATAGCGTCAGTCTGCCGCCTGTCGATTGGTATGACACTATTATACGAAATATAATATCGGCTGGTTCTGGAAAAATCCGGTGGTTTTCCGGATGGTTTCCGGTTTGTGCGGTGCGGTCCGGCGCTCGGAACCGGCGCGGGACATGGTCCGAAATCCATTTCCCCGCCTCTGGACGGCCAAAATGGCAAATCCTTACGAAAAATTTGAATCGTGTGGCCCGTTTGCCGTTTTTGACCTTTGGAGCGCTCTTGAGACGAACCGGCTTGTCGGGGATAAGCCGCTGCCCCGGCGGCGCTGGCGTCCGGTTTGATGCCTGACAAAGCAGGGTGACATTGCCGGAATCCGGCGCGGTTGCCGACAATCAGGCAACGCGCCGCCCCAGGCAAATGCGCATCAGGCTGTGGATGGCCCGCGGCGCGGAAAATCCGGACAAACTCTGAAAATCAGTATTTACGGTCCAGAATTCTGTAGCCCACCGCTTCGGTAATTTGTGCGGGCGTAATCTGGTCCACGCCATCAATATCCGCGATGGTTCTGGCCAGGCGGCGAACTTTATCAAAAGCGCGGGCGCTTAACCCGAGTTCTTCCATGGCCTGTTTCATCAGCAGCATGCAGGTATCATCCAGCGCGCAGAATTCCTTCAACTGACGCGTTTTCATCGAGGCGTTGGTAGTCGTGCTTTCGGCACCAAATCGCTGGGCCTGAACGGCCCGTGCTTTTTCCACTGCGGACCGCATTTTTGCCGAGTCGGTCCCCACTGCGCGGCTCGTCAGATCCCGATAAGTCACCGCCGGCACTTCCAGATGAATATCGATTCGTTCCAGCAACGGACCGGAAAGCTTGCTCATATATTTATCCATGTCCGCCTGTTCAGTTGCCTTGGCATTCCGGCGGTCCAGCGTGCCGCGGCCGGACCGTGACGGGTTCATGGCGGCGACCAGCATGAATCGCGCAGGAAAGGTGACGCTGGAATGTGACCGGGCAATCGTCACCGATCCTGATTCCAGCGGCTGGCGCAGCATTTCCAGCACATGCCTGGAAAATTCAGGCAATTCATCCAGAAACAGAACCCCATGGTGCGCCAGGGAAACTTCGCCAGGCCGGGGAATAGTGCCGCCCCCAATCAGCGCCGCGCCGCTCGCGGTGTGGTGGGGCATCCGCACCGGCCGGATGCTTAACAGGCTGGTTTCACGCGGCAGAAGTCCGCATGCCGAATAAATACGCGACGTTTCCAGCGCTTCCTGACGGGTCAGCGGTGGAAGAATCGTTGGAAGCCGCTGGCACAACATGGTTTTGCCCGCTCCGGGCGGGCCAAGAAGAAGCACATTATGATTACCCGCCGCCGCTATCGTCATCGCCCGCTTGGCGGTTTCCTGCCCGCGGACTTCGGCGAAGTCGACATCATAATTTCCGATAAGCGAGTTGCCCGCGACCTCCACCGGACTTTCCGGTTCAAGTTCCAGTTGGCCATTCAGGAACCCGACCATCGTGGCCAGCGAATCGATCGCGTACACTTCCAGATTCGGCACTACCGACGCCTCGCGGGCGTTGGCCGGTGGAAGCAGCACGCCGGAAAATCCGCTTTCCACCGCCAGCATGGCCATGGAAAGCGCCCCGCGAATCGGCCGCACGGACCCATCCAGAGCCAACTCGCCGGCGACCAGTAATTTCTTATGCCGGTCAGTGGTAATCGCGCGGGCCGCCTGAAGGATGCCCAATGCGATCGGCAGTTCCAGTGCGCTGCCTTCCTTTTTGATGTCCGCGGGTGCCAGATTTACCAGCAGTTTCTGATTGGGAAACGGATAGCCTGAATTGGTCATTGCGATCTGAATGCGGTCCAGCGATTCGCTGACAGCCTTGTCCGCAAGGCCCACAATAATCGGCACATCGTAGTCGCGGTTGGCTAAATTCACTTCCACTTCGCAGCGCAGTGCGTCTATGCCCTGAAGCACAAAACTATGGACTTTTGCCAGCATGGAACTCCCTTTGTTTCGACCCCTGATTATTGAGACGCCGCTACGTTACGCCATTTGTCCATTTGTGCCAAGCCACTTGCCCGAACGTTGCCGGCCACGGCGGCATTGTTTCACGGCCGGTTCGCCGGCGGGTGTGTCGGCGGACCGTCACCGGGCCAGATAATCTGTCCGGAATCTGCATGCGTCCGCGGCGGCTGTGGATACAATTGACGCGCATACCACCCTTGAATGGGCGGACCAATCAGCAATGCCAGAATGCCCGCCACGCTTAACCATGGGCCGAAGGGTAACACATTTGGCCGCCTCATGATTTTCAATACCATGACCCAGATCAGCGCTAAAAATGGCGCAATAAAAAAGGTGATCACCGCCAGCGGTGCCCCAAGGACCGCGCCAATGGCGGCCATCAGATGCACATCGCCCAGTCCCATGGCCACACGGCCCAGAAGGAGTGTGCCGAAAATCCGGAAAAACCACACAATGCCGCCGCCAGCCACCAGGCCCAGCAGCGTGCCGTACAGACGGTCCATCGCCGCGCTCGCAGGCAGCGGCAGCGATGTGCACGCAGCCGTGGTGCCCAGGGCAATAATTGGAAACACAAACATCAGTTCTTTTAATATTTCGCGACGGGCATCGGGTACTGCAGATTCATCCAGCACTTCCGAGGCCAGATCGCCTTCGCCAGCCGCCGGGGCACAGCGCGGCAGAATGCCCAGCAGGAATACAATGATTCCGGAGACCAGAAGCGTCAGCACCGCGGCTTGTCGGGAAAGCAGCAGCCATGCCGGTATTTGCATCAGTAAAACAATGGCTGCCACTAAAATCAGCGGGCCGCTGCGCATTACTGGCGGACTGACGATTGGAGCCGTGGTTGCCGTTGCGGTATCGGGCGCTGCCGGTGGAATGCTGGTGACCGGCGCGTCAGCCGGCCTGGAAAAGCTGCGCGGCAAAATACCGGCTCGCAGTAGAATAAAAGATATCAACAAACCGGCAGCCCCGCCGACGGCGAACCGGCTCGCCGCCGAATCAGCGGCAAAACTCGGCAGCATCGGTTGGCTGCCCGCGGCGCAGCTCAGAATCGCCACCACAATTACCAGCCACGGCAGCCGCAGCGGAATTATAAACCAGTCCGCGTCAACTCCCGATGCGGCAAGTAGCGCACCGATATAAAAGAAATCCAGAATCAGGGTCGGGCCACCGCGCGTCATTCCGCTGAAACTGTCGGCAAACCAGTGCGCCATGTAATAAGCCGCGAAAATTGCTAAAAAGATCATGCCTGTGCCAGATTCCACCAGCGGATACCGCGGTGAAATAGGCTCGCGGCAGCCGCCGCAGCGACCGCGCAAAAACAGCCAGGAAATAATCGGCAGATTTTCCCGCCACCGCACCGCCCGATGACAATGCGGGCAATGGGAAGGCGGCCAGCTTAGGGTAATGGGCGCTTTGATTCCCTTGAATTCCGTCAGATGGCCCAGAAATGGCAGCCGCCAGATCAGCACGTTTATGAAGCTGCCCACACAACAGCCCAGAATCGTGACAAAAATGGCCAGCAGCCAGATATTCGGCATTGTTGCATTCATTCCAGGCATTATGAACGCCGCGGGGCATTCCGACCAGTGACTGACGGGTTCACCGCCAGTGTGCCGCAATTGGCACTCGTCTGTTCCAGACCATACACAACTCATGCATGCGCCCCGGCGAACCGTTTCGATTTACGGTGCCGCAGCGGGATATTGCGTGCAATTTTATGCCGAAGCCGCGGTCAGGGACTGACTTTTTCGCGTGATGGCAGCAAGCAATTCGTTCCATGATTTTACGAACGATTCTGCGCCCTCTTTTTGCAGTTGTGCGGCCAATTGAAGGACATCCACACCCGCGCCGGCAAACCGTTTAATGACCGCGTCCGCTTGGGCTGTTTCCGGGCGCATGATGCCGGTTATCTTGCCGTGGTCGGCAAATGCCAGCAGAGTTTCCTCCGGCATGGTGTTAATGGTGTCTGGCGCGGCCAGCGCGGTGATGTAAAAGGTGTCCGGGGCGGCTGGATCTTTCGTGCCGGTGCTTGCCCAAAGCAGCCGCTGGGGCATCGCGCCGGCACCCGCGAGTTTCTTCCACGTATCGCCCGCAAGCAGGTCGCGGTACGCCTTATAAACCCGCGCCGCAATCGCAACTCCCAGCGTATTGCAAAGGTCCGCGGGAACTTTATTCGCGATGGCTTTGTCCCAGCGGCTGATGAATACTGATGCCACCGATGCCACGCGCCCGGGCAGGCCCGCGGCAACCCGGCGTTGAACGCCACGCATATATGCGTTGGCTGCGGCAATGTACTGGCCCTCGGAAAACAAGAGCGTGACATTCACCGGAATGCCCTGGAAAATGGCTTCTTCTATTGCGGGCAACCCTTCCGGTGTGCCGGGGATTTTAATAAACAGGTTCTGACGCTTGGCTCGTGCAAAAAGTTCCTTCGCCGCCGCCAGTGTCTTGGCTGTGTCATATGCCAGCAGCGGAGATACTTCCAGCGACACAAAGCCATCCTGGCCATTGGTTGCGTCATAAACCGGGCGGAACAGGTCGGCAGCATTTTGCAGGTCTTCTATGGCCAGATCAAAAAATATCGATTCCGGAACCGAGGCCGCGGAGTTGCCGCGGCTGGTAATCGCCTGGTCGTAAAAATTAGTTTTGCCGATAGCGTGGTCGAAAATGGTTGGATTGGAGGTCAAGCCTGTGACGGTTAAGTCTTTGATATAGCGTTTCAGCGTGCCGCTGGTCAACATGCCGCGGGTAATGTTGTCCAGCCAGAGGCTCTGGCCGACGGCGTGGAGTGCTTGTGTGCGGGAAGAGGATTCTGAAGCAGCCATGATAGGTTCCTTTCCTGAAGATTGCCGCCCCGATCGCCGCGGCGACTTATGCAAAGTATTATAGCTTGCGGTCCGGGAAATGGCTTGCGTTCATTTTCTTCTGGCACCCGCGGCTGGACGCGGCCGCAAAACCATTTCCACTACAGATATCGCCGACCTGCTTTCCATGGCAATAGGTGTGCCCGCTCTGGCCGCTGTCCTGTGCGGCTTTGCATCGGCATTGTTCGTCC
>JAJZOA010000348.1 GCA_021852225.1 Planctomycetota bacterium | reverse complement strand
TGTCTGCTGATCACGCCCGCCATGGCTGACTCCTTGAAAATCAAAATGCCCGAACTGCCGGGCCGCAGGTCGCCCATCCATGTGCAACCATTCATATTCTACCAAATACCCACGGCATTTCGTGTCACGCACCCGCCAGGGGAATCAGAGTGCACGCATGAAAAATCAAGAGAGCGTCGCTGGTCGCAGGCCGCCTGTGGCTTGGAAGCAGAGTTTGTATTTATGCAGGCGCGAACGAAAGTGTGAAGATCAGGCTGACGCGCCCCGGTCGTGCCATTCCGCGACGGACAATTTTTTAACAGGGTTTAAGGTGTCTGCACGAGGCCGCGCGGATGATAAAACGTCAGTCCCTGACGTCCTTTGGACAGATTCCAGATAATCTTTTGAGCCGCAGTGTTCATTTTGCCATGTTGACCGGTCACCATGGCGTCGTGCCCGTTCAGGCCATAGGCTTTGGCGAGCTGGGTTTTGGCATCCAGCGAAAGCACATCCGCGACCAGTCGAATACCCAACAATTCCATCGCGGCATTTTGCGCCCGCACCAATGACAGCCTTGTGGGGCCCCCCAGACCAAGCTCGCTTCCACGGGGGGCGGTCGCGGCCTGACGCGCCAGCGTAGCCATCAGTTCGTGGCAATGCAAAATGACCAGGCCGGCATTGGCTCCGGTGGCCGGCGCAGTTTTGGACGGAGCATTCAGGCTGACGGGATTTTTCAAGGGCGACATCGGCCTGAATACCAGTTGCACGCCGCGATGCATCGATAAAATGCCTGTTTTAGCGCGATAGGTAAGCCGCTTTTTCCAGGCAAAAGCGCTTTGGCCGCGCTGCGAGGGGGTTCCGCCCGGCGTGGATTTTGCCGTGCGGTAATCCTCCAGCAGCATCTGACCGGCGACGGGAATGCTCAGCTTTTGCTTCACCGCATTGTAGGTCAGAAGATTTGACTTCAAATAAAGTCGCGTACGCAACAGGCCCGTCGGACTGTAACTGGCTTCACGGGCAATAACCGGTTGGGACCGCGAACCGATGGCGTCAAGCTGCGCCATGTGCAGAGACGCGGACCGGCTGGTCTTATAGAACACTATATGTAAATGCGGGCAGCCAAGGGTGCTGCTGCGTTGCGGCTGGCCAATCAGCGTGGCCAGAACAGCTCCGGAAAAATCAGCCTGATGCGCATTCCCGTTAAAATTCATGCGGTCAGTCCAGGTAACACGCACATGGCTGGGCGTTGCCTTTCCGCCGGTGCCTTTGCTTTCCAAATCCAGAAATCCAGGTCCGTGAATCGACAGAGATTGATTCTTTCGATTCATTTTAATTTCTTCCGCCGACAGGTCATCATTTCCCTGCCGAATTTCAGGCCATAACGCGGGCTTTACATCTGGCAGAACCGCCGCCAATGACGCAGTCCCTGTGACCCGGTTGCCGCGCAAGGTGTAAGCTGTCGCGACGATGGGCTTGCCCATGCCGGAAACAACCAGCTTAACGTGTTTCCAGGCTTGGAAGGTCGTGACCTGGTAACGACCTGAACCAAATGAATCGCTCGTGGCCGGCTTGACCGCCTTTCGCCCCGGCTCGGCAGATTGTAAATTCGCCACCAGGTGTTGCGCATAAAGCCTGTACACATCTGCATGAGTTGTGCCATTCTTTTTTGATTGATGGAACAGCAATTGAACCCGGCCGTCAGCCGTAAGGCGTTGCGGAGTGAACCGGCCGGTAATGGCGTTTTTGTGCGTAAAAAGCTGCAAATGCCGGCACGAAAGTTGATCGGGCAAAGTGGCCGGTGATGCCTGGTTCCGCACAAGAACATCGCCGAGACCTGAAAAATATGACACCTGTTCCGCCCCGCCCGCCTTGGCGGCCCGCCGCAATTTTGCCAGCAAGGTCTGCGCGGAAATACGCAACATGCGGCTGTGCAGCACTGCGTCGCCTTTTATCGTAACTTGCCGAAGAGAAAGTTTGGCCCCGTCTGCAGCATTTCCCGCCGCAAGAACGATGGCCAGCCTGCCCAGCCAATGACCTTTCCAGTGCCCGGCAATCCCGCCGGATGGCGCAAGGGCCGGCGGCCCTTTTTGGAGTTTCTTTTGATTCTGCCGCATGGCAAATTGGCCCGGGCCGATCAGGACCAGATGATGCGTAAGATTGTTCAGTGTGAGGCTGCGGCAGGTCAGGCTGCCGATTGTGGTATCCGTGAATTTGAGTGGTGAAAGGCCATGCGATTCCATGGTGAGCAACTGGGTTCCGGTTTGATATGTCAATTCTGCCGCGGTACCGGTTCTTTGTGGCCCGTCATGCAGGATAACCGGCTTGCCCGGCCGGCCATACGCCGTCAGAATCGAATTATGGCTGGAAACCAGTTTGATTTCCGCGGCGTTAATGTCTGGTCGTACTGTCAGCGGGCCGGTCCAGTCCACCACCAGATCATCCGGACCGATGCGGTCCGCTTTCGGCCGGTGGGCGATGCCAAATTCCGGTCGGTTGGCGGTGCCGTGGCTCGACGGACTTGCGGTGGCTGGCTGTTGTTTTGCGGATGTGTTTCCACCAGCTCCGCCGCCTTGGGCAAACAGAAGCACCAGCCGATGGGCGGACATTGTGCGAATACCAAGCGATACATGCACATGTTTTCCAAACGTAAGTGTATACTGCTGGCCGATTGTGGCCACTGGCGGCGCCCCATGGCCGGGTGCCGGGCGGGAAGCAGGCGGTGAAACGCCCGGCAGCGGAACGTGCGTTCCAGCCGCACCCGATTGCCGCATGGCGTGACGCAAAATGAGGCGCTGCCCCTGGCTTATGCGCAGATATTCAAGTGTTCTTTTTCTGACATTTATTTCCGCCGTAAGTTTTCGGCCGTTAAACCATAACGTGTCACCGCGAACGCGCACATCTCCGGCGCTGGTAATAAGCCCTTCCTGATAGTTGAAGTGGATGGCTTGTGAAAGTCGCATTTGAATCTGGCCCGGCCGACGGCCGGTTTGATCTGCTGTAAATGTGTTCAATGGGCCAAGTGTAATGGTTGGATGGCCAGTCAGAGATCCTTTTCGCGGATAAACATGGCCGGTAAACGGGCCGCCAGTCTGGTCCACAACCACGTCACCGGACTGACTGGCCACCAGAATCGTCTGGCCGCTGGCGGTGTAAAACTGCATCTGCGGACGGGTAAGTTTATACCGTCCGTTGCCTTCAGGCACGGCCTTCTTGGCGCGCAGGACATATTCAAGATCACCTTGTGCGTTACGCGTCTCAACCACCATGTTCAACATGCCGGTGCCTTTGGTCACGGCCAGGGGATGTAGGGTGTGAAGGTGGCGGACGGAATTGGGAAAAATCAATCCGCGCAGGCCAAAGCAGACGGCTAGAATCAGGCCCAGACTCAGCGCATAGATCAGGATTTTCTTTTGCATGTACTCACATTGTTTTCCGTGCCATTGGCTGGGCAATCCTCAATCGGAGCTTGGATGGCGCGAATCTGTTATCAATCAGCCATAGCGGGCCAGAGCCTGCGGCCACAGGTTCATTCCCTTGCACAGCCATTCCACCGCATCGCGCACGGCACCATAGCCGCCCGGATATTTTGTCACATAACGGGCTATTGCCCGCACTTCCTCGGCGGCGTCGGCCACGGCAATTGGACAGCCGCAGCGCCGCATGACAGGAAGGTCAGGCAGATCATCCCCAATATACGCGGTCTGTGCATCGGAATAACCGAGTTGCGTCAGCAGATCAGAATAAATTTCCGCCTTGTTGGAGACATTCTGATAGACGTATTGAATACCAAGCTCCTCCGCCCGATGCTGCACCACAAGACTTTCTTTCCCGGTAATAATGGCAACCTGGCGGTTCAGCCGCTTCCAAATTACCAAACCAGTTCCATCTCGCACATGAAATCGTTTGATCTGCTGGCCAGTATCGTCCCGGATGATGCCGCCATCCGTCAGCACGCCATCCACATCTAGAATAAGCAGTTGAATTTCCGGACTAATAGCCGGCGCGGGCTGGCCGCTTAGGGTTTCAAGTTCGTTCATAAGAAAACTCCTGCAATTTCGTTTCCACGTCGCCTGCTGACGGGATGCCGAATCATATTCGGTTTTCGCCATGCTGCAACGGCGGCGCGGCGTTCGACCGCGTTATTCCATTATGCGCAATGGGACAAGGTCCTGCACGTCAATAAGTCCGACCGGCTGCAATGTTTTATTTACAACCGGCAATTCGTCAATGCGATGCTGATTCAAAAGCGCGATTGCTTCGCTGGCCAGTGCGTCCGCCCGGATATGCCGCGGTTGGGGCGTCATGATTGTGCTTAAGGGTTTATCCAGCAGCGCCGCATCGCGTACAATGCCCCGGCGCAGGTCCCCATCGGTGAAAATGCCCGCCAGCCGTCCGCGCGAATCCACCAGCACAATCGCCCCGGGTCGCCGACCGGTAGACCGGTCCTTCAGCAAGGCTTCCCGCAGCGTACGATTCATGTCCACCGCGATAAAATTTTCACCAGCGCGAAAGCCCATGACTTCGCTTACCTTAAGCAGTTTGCGGCCAAGCGATCCGGCCGGGTGAAAAGCGGCAAAATCTTCGGCGGAAAAATGCCGCAGGCTCATCACGCCCAGCACCATTGCGTCGCCAATTGCGTTCATGCAGGCGATACTGGTGGTGGGTGCCAACTGCAGCGGGCAGGCCTCTTCAATTGGCCCCATTTCAATGCACAGGTCGGACATTTTTCCCAAACTGCTGGTCGCACGCGCGGTAATGGAAATAATCCGCACGCGCATGGATTTCAATTGATCACTCAATTGCAGCAGTTCGGCCGTTTCGCCGCCATGTGAAAGAAGTAACGCAATATCCTGCCGCCGCACGCGGCCAAGATCGCCATGCAACGCTTCAACCGGATGCAGAAAATGCGATGGCGTCCCTGTGCTGGCAAAACTGGCACTGATACGCTGGCCGGCCAGACCGGATTTTCCTAATCCGCTTATCACCAGTACGCCGGGCAGATCCGGACCTGTTTGCTGAAAAATAGCCCGCATGGCTTCGGCAATGTTCAAATCCAGCCGGCTGGCAATAATTTGAAGCGATTCCGATTCAGACGCAATGATTTGCCGCGCCATAGCCAGAAGGTCGCCTTGGAAAGGGCTGGAATCTGCGGTTGTGGCGCGCCGGGTTGATTTAGAGGCTGCTTTGGGCTTGCGGGTGGTATTCATAGACTGAAACGATAAACGAAGCCGCCCTGAATCGCCAACGGTTGAAAGCGGTTTGCCAAACCGTTGGAGTGTCTCAATCGGCGGTGCGGCCATGCTCCTCGTCCCTGTTTCCAGTTTCTTCCGCGCCCGTCCGATATTTTTCACACCTAAGTAAGTAAGAAGTATATCCAAATTTTTATCACTGTCGGGTATGACAAAAGCATCTGACAAGATGGTCATTCACCAAACCGGCCGCCTGCATAAACGCGTAACAAATGGTGGTTCCGACAAAGCCAAAGCCGCGGCTCTTCAAATCGCCGCTGAGTTGGTCTGATTCGCGGCTGCGGGAGGGAATTTCGCCGCTGCTTCGGCGATGATTTACAATCGGCTGACCATCCACAAACCGCCAGATATACGCATCAAATGATCCGAACTGTTCCTGAATTTTCAAAAATGCACGCGCGTTTTCTATCGCCCATTGAATTTTCAGCCGATTGCGGACAATGCCCGCATCGGTCATGAGCCGTTGAATGTCGCGTGCATTAAAGCGGGATACGCGGCAGGCATCAAATTGTGCAAAAGCGCGGCGATAGTTTTCCCTTTTTTTCAAAATGGTTTCCCAACTCAGCCCCGCTTGGGCGGCATCCAGCAGGATAAACTCAAACAGTTTTCGGTCCTCATGCAGCGGCACGCCCCATTCCTGGTCATGGTAGGCGATGCTTAGCGCGGATTTCGGCCATGCACACCGCGGCCGGGCATCTGGAGTTGCCACGGCATCTGCGGGACCAATTCGCGAAGTCAAGGGGTATCTCCGTCGCATGAGACTACGAAAGACTTTGATAACTGACCGCAGCTTGGCCTTCCATCGTCACGATCATAATAGTAATCGGGCAATCGCACGTCGGCAACGCGTTGCCCGGCTTCCCATCTTTCCGATACCCGCGTCCAATGTGCGGGCAATGACATAGAATGGGAAGTTCCAATCAGTATGCCATCCGGCCAATAACCACGCAGGCCCAATCATCGACCCAATGAGCATTCGCGGCAAATCAGATGCCCGCGGTTCGGCCGTCCGCCCCTGTATGCGATTGCTCAGATCGATATCCTTTTTTTCCAACAGTATTCTTGATTCTCGGCCTGGCTCGCTGTAGGATAAAATCGAGAGTTCTATATCCGATCACGGCGAATTTATCACTGCGTATTAATATAGTGGCTGATCAATTTGAATCACCATGGATAATGCCTTCGGCTGATGGTCGAATTCCTGAAAATAGGAGAAACGATGAGCGGTGTTCGGATTCTTGTCGGTAGCAAAAAAGGGGCCTTTATACTTACATCGGATGGCAATCGGAACCGATGGCAAGTCAGCGGCCCTTATTTTGCGGGTTGGGAAATTTACCACCTTAAAGGCTCGCCGGTCGATCCAAATCGAATATTCGCATCGCAAACCAGCAGTTGGTTCGGCCAGGTTATTCAACGTTCGGATGACG
>JAJZOA010000087.1 GCA_021852225.1 Planctomycetota bacterium | reverse complement strand
GCAGCACATTCCCCAGCGCACTCTTCAGTTCCTCAATTACAAGAACGCCGCCGCCTTCGGCTATGACTGTGCCCTGCGCATCGATATCCAATGGACGGCAGGCTTCCGCCGGGCGATCATTGGCTTGGGTATTCACGCGATTGAGTAACGACCAGCGCATCAGCCCGACGGGATGAATCAGAGATTCGCAGCCGCCCACCAGGGCCATGTCCGCCTGGCCGCGAGCGATGGTGCGGCAGGCTTCACCCAGGGCCAGGCCAGCTGAGGCCTGCCCACAGGTAATTGTGTTGGAAGGTCCCTGTGTGTCATGAATGATGCTGACATGGCAGGCCAGCATATTCGGAAGATATTTAAGCAGCCAAAGCGGTGTCAGATTTTCCATTCCGCTGGTCTGAGTTGGATTGTCTGACCGACCCCACCGCTGCATATCCAAACTGCCGTCAGGGGCCTTGGCCTGAGCCAGCGCGGCGGACAGTTCAGTTAAATCCGCACATATCAGTCCAGCACCAATGTTGCAGCCTAGTCGAGCGGGGTTCGGCAGGTACCAGGTGTCATCCGGCTTTTTTCCGCCGCTGGCTTCAATAATTCCCCTGGTGGCGATTTTCGCGTCCCGCAGCGCGCCATCGGCTCCAAGAACGGCAAGTTCAATGTCCCTGGCCATGATTTTGGTCGCTTTGCGATAGCTTTTGGGGACAAAATCTGTAACTTTAAACGAGGGCACTACGCCGGCCACGCGGCTGGGGAATGTGCTGCTGTCGAATTGTGTCAGGGAAGTTGTGCTGGACTTGCCATCCAGCAATGCGTTCCAGAATTCCTTTGTGCTTAAACCATGAGGAGAAACAGCTCCCAATCCGGTAACAACCACGCGCCGCATGAAAACTCCGTTCAATTCCGCCCGCAGGCTAAAATACAAACTAAATTCTACGGACCCTTTTTCTCAATGCCAAATCAACGCCGCATGACCCGGATGCAGTTTTGGCGGAAATCAATCTGCTTTCACTGCCTTGTGAACGCCCGGAGAATCTTGCCGGGCTAACTGGCCGCAGGCCGCGGCAATGTCCCGCCCGCGGCTTTTACGCACATGCGCCTTAATGCCGAATTCACGCAAACGGGTCTGAAATTGAAACATGGTTGGGCCGGAAGGCCGTCTAAATGCCAAGTCTGGCACTTCATTGTAATAAATCAGGTTCACGTTCGCCCGCATCCGTCGTGCTATCGCTGCGAGTTCATCCGCGTGCTCGGGCAGGGTATTCACGCCGTCGAGCATGATATATTCCAAAGTGACCTCGCGCCCGGTGGTTTGGAAGTAATACTGGCATGCCACAACCAACTGGTCCAATTCGATGCCTTTTGCCCACGGAATAATTTGCTTGCGCAATTCATCATTGGGGGCATGCAGGCTAAGGGCCAGTGTCACCGGTGCGCCCACATCCGCAAGTTTGCGAATCTGCGGAGGCAGACCGACTGTACTGACGGTAATTTTTCGCCCGCCAATGTGGAATGCCCATGGCGCCATCAGAATACCGATCGCGCTGACGGTCACATCAAAATTTGCCAGTGGTTCGCCCATTCCCATGAATACCACGTTGCTAAGGCGGCCGTCCGCAGGCAGGAGGTGGGTCAATCGCAGCGCTTGTTCCACCACCTGACTGGTTTGCAAATTGTTTTTGAATCCGGCCAATCCGCTTGCACAAAAGGCGCAGCCGACCGGGCAGCCCACCTGGGTGGAAAGGCAGGCCGTTCGGCGCAGGGTAATGTTTGTGCGGCCAGAGTCGTCCACGGCGTCTTCATCACATGGAATCATGACGCTTTCAGTCAGGCCGCCGTCGGGCCAGCGAAACAGGCATTTTTCAGTGCCGTCGGTTGCCTGCAGATGCCGCACCAGTTCACCCGTAAACAGTGTGAATTTTGTGTCCAGAGCGGTTCGGTCGGCCAGAGAAAGATTGGTCATCTGGGCAAAGCCGGTTGCCCGTTTCCGGTAGATCCATTCCATAATCTGGCCCGCGCGGAATTTCGGCATTCCCATTCCGGTGACCTGTGCCTCCAGCGCGGCAACATTCATACCCAATATGGATGGACGCGATTCATTGTGGGCTCCTGTCGCCTGAATCGCGCTTTCCGGTAGTTCTTCGCCAGTACCGCTGCTGGTGTTTGTTTCGTGTATGCGTTTAATTGTCATGGTCCTGATTATATCCGTCTGACGATGAAACTTCCCGCCCTTTTTACTCACAGGCTTTATTCGCGCTGGCCCGTACGGCGGCAACGGCACCGTTTGACTTTACCTGCTTCGTTAAACCACACTTCCGCGGTGAAGGTTCGTCAGGCGATCCGCTTCATGATGTCGCAGCAATGTCAGCAATGAATCTCCGCCCTGACTTTTCGCAAAGCTGCTTTCGACAACTGTAATGCCGGTGACACAAAACAGATCCACCACACCGGATTCAAGCTCAAACGCCGCGGGAATATCGTCCGGTGGAAATATGAACAGGGTATCCAGTGTGGAGCCTTCGGTTATCGGCCGCCCCAGCGGCACGCGGTCCAGCGCCTCCACCAGTTCGCCGCGCAACTGTCCGCAGGCAACCAGCGTTTGAACTGCCGCGAGCCATAGCAGCACAGTGGCCGCAAAATCGGCTTTTCCAGAAAACCGCATGAAAAATTCGAAGCCAAGGCCGCTGAAAACCTCGGTATTTTTCTGACTTGGATCAAATCCCCACGGAGTGGAAAGGCCGCTGGTGACGTATAGGCATTCCCCGCTCATCGGGCAGTTCCAAAAGCGCAGCACGCTGAGTGTTTTCCATCGCGGGTCAGTTTCGCTTTGTCCAAGTTGCCGGAAAATCTCGTCCGTCATTCGAAAAATGCCGTCCGGACTGCCGCCGAACAGTTGCGGATAAATCTTTTCCTCGCGACAGCGCCAGACATTCTCGAACCACGTTTGTCGTGTCTGGTCGGCGGGGGGGGGTGGCGCGTCGAACATAGCTCACCATTTCCTGCGGGGATGCATTTGACTCCGTAGAGACTATTTGGATTTCGCAGCTGACTTCGCAGGCTTTTGGGATGCCTTCTGAGAGGGTTCAGATTTTTCGCTGGCGGCCGGGGCCACGGGGGCTTTTGGTGCCGCTGCACTTGAACCGCTTTCGGTGCCGCTTTTGGACTCCGGTTTTCCGGTAGAGGCCGGTGCCGATGTGGCGGTGGGTGCGGCATCTTTTTTTGCGGACTCTTTATACCCTTCCGAGCGGTAATCCGTCTGGTAAAAGCCGGTGCCCTTGAAAATAAAGCCGGCCCCTGCGCTGATCAGCCGATGGACCGCATTTTTCCCGCACTTGGGACATTTGCGAATGGGGCGGGAAGTGATGGATTGAAATTCCTCAAATTCGTGGCCGCATTTTTCGCAGCGGTATTCGTAAGTTGGCATGGCCGCAACTCCAATCTTTTCTCGGGCAGCATTCGCCGCCGGTGGAACGGGCAGGCGACGTGCGTCATGTCGCTCCCGGGTGTTCTGTTTTCAAGCCGGGCTCATGCTGACTTTAACCCTGGCCGATCGCAGCACCCGATCGCCGGATTTGTAGCCTTTGGAAAAAGTCTGAAGCACCGTCATCGGCGGCTTTTCGGCACTGCTTTCTCGGGCGATTGCCTCGTGCAAATTCGGATCAAACGGCTGGCCGGTTGGATCAAACGATTGAATGCCGCGCCTTGCCAGAACCTTTTTCAATTCGTCATACGTAATTTTCACGCCTTGCAGAAGCGTGGACGAATCGGTTTTCGTCGGGTCTACGCTAAGGGCCATTTCAAAGTGGTCCAGAACGTCCAGCATGTCGCGCGCAAAATCGCCCTCGGCATTCTGCCGGGTATCCAGCGCTTCCCGGGCGCTGCGACGCCTTAAATTTTCAAAATCCGCCTGCCAGCGCAGCAGCTTTTGCCGCAGGTCCTCGGCCTCGGCAATCGCGGCGTTCAGAGCCGAATCGGAATCGGCGGCCTGCGATCCGGTCCCCGTTTCATCCTGAAAATCTTGTGCCATGTCCTGCTTGTTTTTATCTTCCGGCATATAAGCCTCCCGAATGAGTATCAAAATCCTTAATCCCGATGGACTTACTTTTTCCCTTCGCCCTGGGTTTCTGCGACTTTGGCCGCTTCTTCATTACCGACCAGGTAGTCGCGCAGTTTTTCAAAGAAATTCTTTTGTGCGGGGAGTACCGCATGTTCTTCGGCGGCGGCGTAATCCCGTAACAATTGCTCCTGTTTGCGGGAAAGCTTTCGAGGCACTTCGACCAGAATTTGTGCCAGCAGATCGCCTTGACGTCCGCCATGCACATCGGGCAGGCCAAGTCCTTTGACTTTCACAATCTGTCCGAATTGCGTACCGGGTTCCACCCGCATGGATGTTTTTCCGAACAGAGTCGGAATTTCCACATCCGCACCCAGCGCCGCCTGGCTGAAGCTGATAGGCACATTCAGAATGAGATCATTTTCCTGCCGTCGGAAAAATTCATGCTCTGTCACGCGCACATAGACATGAAGATCGCCACGACTGGCCGCTGTTTCCCCCGGTTCGCCTTCACCGCGCACGCGCACTGCCTGACCATCATGGATGCCGGCCGGAATTTTGACAATCACCGTTCGCTTGAGCGGGCTGCGTCCGCTGCCATCGCACGCGGTGCACGGTTTGTCCACTGTAGACCCTTGGCCCATGCAGGATGGACAGGTGCTGACCATTTGGAACATGCCGCCGAATCCGCGTTGAAGCACTTGGCCGCGACCGCCGCAGGTGGCGCATATTTTGCGTTTGGTTCCGGTCTTTGCGCCGGTTCCGGAACAGGTTTCGCATATATCCTGCCGGGTGAAGCTGACTTCGCGTTGGCAGCCCTGCGCCACATCCTTAAGCGCTATTTCCACCTGTGTTTCAAGGTCGAATCCACGGGTTTGACGCCCAGCCTGTCGGCGGTTTTGCCCCATCCCACCGCCGAAAATATCGTTAAACAGTGACGATATATCGTCATATTGCATGTTCTGGTAATCATGCACGGCGGTGCCGCGAAGGCCATCGTGACCGTGCTGATCGTAACGGGATCGCTTGTCCGGATCAGAGAGCACTTCATAAGCCTCGGCTGATTCCTTGAAGCGCGTTTCAGCTTCCTTATCGCCCGGATTTTTATCCGGGTGAAACTGCAATGCGGCTTTCCGGTATGCCCGCTTTATTTCATCCGCCGATGAGGTTTTGGAAACCGACAGAATCTCGTAGTAATCACGTTTGGTTGGCATGTTCCCGTACTCGCGTTATCGGGTGAATCCGGCCTGCCGTAAAGCGGCCCGGAAAATCAGTGCTTCTGGCCGATTTTGCCTTTGCCGGCTCGGTGCATTAGCGCATTATACGGCCGTGGCCAGGTTTCAATGCGGCATACCGGCCAACAAACAAAAGCCCAGGGATTGAATCCAGCCCCTGGGCTTTTGAAACATTTGGCCGTCTGGACGTTGGCCGACCGGGCACATGAAGAATCGGATCTTGCCCGGCACCATCCGCAGGAGGCTTATCGCACGCTGCCGACAATGGCCTCCTTTTCGTCCTTTAGTTCCGTCACCAGAACATCCGTGGTCAGCAGCAGGCCCGCTACCGAAGCAGCGTTCTGCAAGGCAGTGCGGGTAACTTTCGCCGGGTCAACTACACCCATTTTGAACATATCGCCGAACTCGCGGGTGGCCGCGTTATAACCGTAAGCACCTTCTTTTTCGAGAATCGTGTTTACGACCACGCTGCCATCTTCACCGGCGTTGGCACAAATTTGTGAACATGGGGCACGCAAGGCGGAAAGGATAATGTCAAATCCAACCTTTTCATCGCCGCGGGCGCGGTTTTTGGCCGCTTCTATATCTACAATCGCCCGCAGGAAGGCCACGCCTCCGCCGGGAACAATGCCCTCTTCAGCGGCGGCCCGGGTCGCGTTAAGTGCATCTTCCACACGGAACTTGCGTTCCTTCATGCTGGTTTCCGTGGCGCCGCCGACCCGCAGAACCGCCACGCCGCCCGTCAGTTTGGCAAGGCGTTCTTGAAGTTTCTCGCGGTCGTAGTCGCTGGTGGTTTTTTCAACCTGCAGGCGAATCTGGGCGACACGGCCTTCAATATCCTTTTTCTTGCCGGCGCCTTCAATGACGGTGGTGTTGTCCTTGTCCACCACTATCTTTTTCGCGCGGCCAAGATCAGACAGTTCTATCGTGTCGAGTTTGGCCCCGAGGTCTTCGCTGATGAACTTGCCCCCGGTGACGACAGCCAAATCACCCATAATCGCCTTGCGGCGATCGCCAAATCCTGGAGCCTTCACCGCGCACACCTGCAAAATGCCGCGCAGACGATTGACTACCAGCGTGGCCAACGCCTCGGCTTCCACATCCTCAGCCACAATCAGCAGCGGCTTGGCCGCGGTGACCAGCTTATTAAGCAGCGGCAGCAATTCGCTGATGGTGCTGATTTTTTTCTCATAAAGAAGGACGTATGCATCATCCAGAACCGCTTCCTGGGTGCTGGGAACGGTCATGAAATAGGGGGACAGATATCCCTTGTCAAAGGCCATGCCTTCCACCACTTCCATGGTGGTTTCAATGCTTTTGCCTTCTTCAATCGTGACCACGCCGTCTTTGCCCACACGATACAGCGCGTCGGCAACCAGATCGCCAATGGCGGTGTCTGAATTCGCGGATATGGT
>JAJZOA010000335.1 GCA_021852225.1 Planctomycetota bacterium | reverse complement strand
GTTAGGGTTGGGAATCTTGACGTTTCCAGGTGTGTCCATCGCGAGGCAGTCTTCCTGAAATTTTGCTCTGACAAAGGCATTGCATGCCAATCATTCGGCAGGTGGTGTATCCGCAATTGTTGGCGGTTAAGAACCCGTCTAACCTGCTGGACTGAATCAACGGTATTAATTCATGGGTTTAAACCGCGGGCCAATCCGCTATAATCCTGCACGGGTCCGGCTGGGCGGGTTGCGGGCCTGGTTGGCGCTTGGGCCGCGTTGTTTTTGATAGGCTGCATACATTTGATGGGCTGAAAAATATGATTCATTCAGAAAAATCGTCGGTTTCTCTGCCGATCATGGACAGTGGCAAGCCAGACTTCATGGCACCTGGGCGCAAGCCGGCGTGGTTGCGGGTAAAGCTGCCGGCGGGTCCGGGCTACAGCCGCCTGCGCGGCGTCATTGATACAAACCGTCTACACACGGTCTGTGAATCGGCCAAATGCCCGAACATGGGGGAGTGCTGGTCGCGCGGGACGGCCACAATCATGATACTGGGTGATGTCTGCACGCGAAGTTGTGGCTTCTGTCATATTAAAACAGGGCGGCCGCCGGCACTGGACCTTGAAGAACCGAAGCGCGTGGCCGCCGCCGCCGCGGTTATGAAACTGCGGCATATCGTCATGACATCGGTGAATCGGGATGAATTAAAGGATGGCGGCGCGGGGGTATGGGCGGCGACGATTAGGGAAGTGCGAGCCGCATCTCCTGGAACCACCATTGAAGTTCTGATTCCCGATTTCTGTGGCCACTGGAACGATCTGCAAACGGTGGTTGCGGCGCGACCAGACATTCTAAACCACAATATTGAAACCGTGCCCAGCCAGTATTTTCGCGTGCGGCCGCAGGCAAAATATCCACGTTCGCTGGAACTGCTTAGGCGCGCCAAGGAGCAGGGCTTTTTAACCAAAACCGGACTGATGCTGGGCATCGGTGAAACAGATGAGGAACTGATTCAAACTTTGGGCGATATTCGTGCCCAGAACGTGGATATTCTGACCCTCGGTCAGTATTTGCAGCCGACACGGGAACACCTTCCGATTGATCGGTGGATTTCCCCTGAGCAGTTTGCCCGATTCAAACAAATTGGTCTGGAAATGGGATTTTCGGTTGTAGAATCCGGTCCGCTGGTTCGATCCAGTTATCATGCGGATGAACAGGCCGCGGTGGTTACCGGATAGCTGAAGAGTTGTCGGCGGGCCGTCAATCGGCTGTGGTTGGCGTGTAAACGCGGAATTGAATTTACAAATTACCGCCGGGCAGTCAGTACAATCCAGACATGATGAATCTGCTGAACATCCACGCGTGGGGCAATTTTCAACTTCCATCGCAACGAAGTGCGGCTGGATGGCCGCACACTGTTGACCACGCCAATGACCGCACCGTTAACGGCGGCGGGCCAGTCGGTGTCATTGAGGAGGAGCAGGTCACCCGGTCGCGGTGGCGAATAGCCCAAGGTTTCATTGGGGTGGCATCGCATCAGTCCGTTGCCGCGGCCGCGCACAAAACACTGCGGGTCTATGGATATCTGTCCATCGGGCGCGGGGCGCACAATGGCAGCAATTTCCTTCATTCGCGGGTCAGTCAAAAGTCGGACGGTGCAGGTTTCCGGTCCGACGGAAATAAGTCGGCCGACCAGCGCCTGATGGGCGAGGACGGCATCTCCCACGGCGATTCGCGGGTCGTCGCGGTAGCCCTGGTCAAGGGTGCACGAGTCGACCGAACCGGTGGAGAAGCCATCGATATTGGCAATGCGGCGAACCGCAGACGCTAAACCTGGAAAATCTCGCGTGACGAGTTTGGATTCGCGCACGATATTTTGCAGCAAAGCGATGCGCTGCACCAGCATGGCAATTTCATTTTGATCGCGCTGCTTGACGAAGGTGATTCGGCTGGTAATGTCCGGCTGGGGGTGAAGCACGCGGTTCAATGAAACCTGTGCCCATGAAAAAGTCCAGGCCACGGGAACCAAGGCGCTTTTGACCAGTTGTGAAATAAAAACACGCGGCCGGTGAACTACCGTTGGCTGTCGCGCGGAAAGTACAATGCAGACAACGGCAGCCAGGTTTAATATCCAGAACCAGCGACGTGGCGACATTCGAATCATGAAAGGCCCGAAAACGGCAATGTTGAATTTTTCGTGCTCGCGGGCGGCTCACAATCAGGAGCCCGTAGTGGCCCGGGCAGGCCGGTAAGCGCCGGAGAACAGCATTCGCCGTCTCCACTTGCGGCGACCCGTAAAGGGCGGATGTCAGGAATCATCCAGGTCTGATTCCAGCGCCTCTTTGCAGCTTTCCAAGTTCTCCACCAGCACGCCGGTGCCGCGGGCCACGCAGGTAAGCGGGTCTTCGGCACGGCGAACAGGCAGGCCCGTGGCCTGATGAATGACCTGATCTACACCGCGCAAAAGGCTGCCGCCACCTGCCAGGCAGATACCGGTTTCCACCAGATCTGCGGCAAGTTCCGGTTCAGCTCGGCCAAGAGTCACGGTAATGGCATCAATAATTTTTCCAATTGGCTCCTGCAGTGCTTCACGGATTTCTTCACTGGTGATGATGCATTTGCGGGGCAAACCACTGATCATATCCCGTCCGCGGACTTCCATGGTGGTTTCCGGCCCGGTGGGACCGGCGGAGCCAATTTCAATTTTGATGCGTTCGGCGGAAAGATCGCCGATCATCAGGTTGTAGGTTTTTTTCATGTGGTTCACAATGGCTTCATCGAAATTGTCGCCTGCGGTGCGAATGGATTCACTGGCCGCAATATCAGCCATGGAAATAATGGCGACTTCGGTGGTGCCCCCGCCAATATCCACAATCATCGAACCGATGGGTTCACCAAACGGCAGACCCGCGCCAATGGCCGCGGCCTTTGGTTCTTCGACCAGATACACACGGCGCGCATTAGCCTGCATGGCGGAATGAAACACGGCCTGTTTCTCAACTGCGGTTATACCTGATGGAATCGCAATAAGGACGCGCGGCTTAAGCCATCGCCGCCGGCCATGGACTTTTTGAATAAAGTAGGTCAGCATGGCTTCAGTAATTTCAAAATCACTGATGACGCCATCTTTAAGCGGACGAATTGCGGTAATACTGCCGGGCGTTTTCCCAAGCATTTCTTTGGCGCGAAGCCCCACGGCAGTGCCGTTGTCCAGCACAATATTGGTTCCCTTGCGCACCGCAACTACGGATGGCTCATTAAGAACAATCCCCTGGCCGCGCACACACACAAGCGTGTTGCATGTTCCCAGGTCAATTCCCATATCCAGGGAGAACCATCCAAGAGCAGAGTCAAAAAACACGCAATCACGCTCCGTTTTTTTTACCGGCGTCCGGGCGAAACCTGTCATCCGATGCGGCACCGGATGGCGAATTTCCTGGAAACAACTGGTTCAGTTGGCCGCGTAAACGAATAAACAGCCATAGTTATTATCGGAATACGGACTGTTTTTGAATCACATCGGTTCAAAAAAGGCCCATTCCACACTGCGGCTGACCACTGGCCGCACTGATCCGGTATTGAGGTCACGCGGCCGGTATCATCCGCAGGGGGCACCAGGAATGTATGCTTAGCCGGGTTCGCATTTCGCCTGTTTACCGGCAAAGTGTTCAGTTCCCATGTGCCTGCTGGCCCTATATTAGGTGGATGGCGAATTTTATCAAGTGGAGCAGGGGTCGGTGGCTAAGTTAATTTTGTGGCGCTGCATTGGTGGAGAGACAAACATGCCGCGGCAGAGAGGCGTACCTAAACCGGCTTAAGGCCGCAAACTGCCTTTGGAAACCGGGTCGCAGTCAAAATCAGAAACTGCCGCTAAGCTGATCAGAAAACAGGTCAAAAACCAATCATGGTTCGGTAATTGATCAGCACGTAAATTAGCGCTACCAGTGTGGCAAGCAGGCCAATGAGCGCCAGCGCTGTATACACATTCGGCTGCGGTCTGACTGAAACACGACCTGGAGGATTGACTCGCGACATGGTAACTCCCGGAAATTTTTCCAGGCGGAGGAAACCAGCCGCCCGGCCATCAGCCGCGGCTGGACCGCGGCAACGCATTCAAACAGTTGACTCCGGGTTTACGAACCCGGACCGCTCATGACCATTTCATCCACCGCGACTTTGGCGCCTGGGGCGGTGAGCGTGACCATTCCGATTGATTCAGTCGCATCAGACTGTTGAACGATGACATCTCCGATATATTTCTGCCCGTTGTAAATGGTCAGTCGCGTACCCTTGGTCACGCCATCTTTGACACCAAGTGTCGTGCTGACATAGGTATGGCCATTAAATTCACGAACGTTTCGCACGGTTCCGTTTACCAGCACGGAGGTTGGAACGCCCATCATGGCCGTCAGAGAAGCTGACGTTCCCGGGCCTTTGGATGCCATGGCGGTGGACATGGCCTGGCGAATTTTCTTAGTGAGTGCCGCCACACTTTCCTGAAGCGTCTGAATGGTTTTTTCAGCAGCATCGCGCTGATTGGTCAGTTCGTCGTTGCGGCGGTTAAGCTGCGCGTTTTCGTTGATGTATTTGAGTTCTGACGGGCGCAGGCGGTTGAGCTGTGCGGTCTGGTCCGCAACCTGCTTGTTAAGGGAATTCACGGTGTTGGTCAGCAGCGTGACATTCGTGCTGGCCGCGGATTGCGCCGCCTTTAACTGGGCGATCGTGATACCATCATCGGACAGCTTGCCTTGAAGGGCAAGTATCTGGGTTTGAAGCTGGCGCTTTTCACGATCGGCGACGCGGTTGGCCCGCAGCGCGTTGTGCCGCAGCACCAGGTTGCTGCGTTCGGCGGCGCTAAGGGCCGCCGCGGAGGCGACGGCCGTTTTCTGCTGTGCCAGCACCTCGGCCTTATAGCGATCCTGCTTGTAAATGAATTGCACGACCAGCACGGAAAGAACCAATGCCAGCACAAGCTGCAAAACGACGAAGATTTTGGTGAGTGCGTTCAAGGGTGCCTCCCGTTGGAGAACAGATATAATTATGTGCCGTACGCGACACAATACAAAACACGTCAGAAATATGAGTGACCGGGAAATTTCCCAGTCGCGGTCATGACGGTGGTATGGATACAAAGCGCTTCCATTCCCGTAACCACCGCCAGTTTCTCAAACCCCGGAATCATTCGGACTGATGCCGAATAATCCCATCCGCTCCGACCCGCATCCGCACCAAGCCGCCGCGCGAACAACGGAATCATAAACCAGCTTGCTGCGATGAGCAAATGACCGCAAGCTGCCGTTCACGTTCACGCCGGACTTCTGGCCGATGCACGGTCGCGCCCTTACCCATCCCTTAACCTAGAGAGTTTAATGCCGCAATTCGCGCTGTCAAGGATAACGCACAAGTCGGTAACCGCCGAACAGAGTTGGTGGCACGATGAAATAAAGATAACCGATGCATTTTAGTACGCCGGCATGACCGACCCATAAAGTTCGGATTGCGACTAATTTTTCAGAGAACTCTGCGTTTGACCTGTGTGTACCGATGGCGAATCGTACGCGGCGGCCGCGGGTCGCCGGTGCCTGGCGGGCGGCTATCTGCGATTAGCTCGCGAATTCCGATCTGCATCAGGCGAGATTTCATTCAGCATATTGCCGGACCAGAAGCTGAAGTGGCGGTCAATCGGCAGCTTCTTTCAAGAACCAACGAAAAAAGTCGCTGATCGGAAGGATAGATTGTGGCATATTCACCGTTTACAATCAGCACATATAAATTCACTAAAACGTATATTGAAATTATTTGAAATTATTTAGACTATTTGTTGCAAAATGTTTCAAAATATTTTACAATGCATACAAGAAATGCCGAATTCAAGACCTGAATGGCTGAAATGGGCCAAACGGCAAAAATCGGCGGCCCTGACAAACAGCACAATTGACGAGGCGAATGCGAATATGACTGCTTTGCAAGGATTGGATCGAAACGCGATTGAAAAGCTGGTGCGCGAATCGTTACGCCAGCGGCTGATGGGTGAAGTGCGCGTTAAGCCAGTCAGCCATAACGGAGGTCCGAATCCGCTTGTGGTCAATGTATCGGCGCGGCACATGCACGTTTCACCCGAGGCCCTGGAAGTGCTGTTTGGCCCGGGTTCCAGCCTTACAAAGCTTAAAGACCTGTATCAACAGGGCGAATTTGCCAGTGAACAGACGGTGAATCTGATCGGCCCGCGCAGCCGCATGATTCCCAACGTCCGCATTCTCGGGCCGGTCCGCCCCTACACACAAATTGAACTCAGCTACACCGACGGAATTTATATGGGCCTGGATTTGCCGCTGCGCATCAGCGGTGATCATAAGGACACGCCCGGCATGGTGGTGGTCGGGCCGTATGGCGCGCTGAACATGAAACAAGGCGTTATCCGGGCCATGCGACATGTACATATGAACAAGGATGATATGGCACACTATGGCGTGAAAGATGGCGACAATATGAAACTCGCCATTCACGGCCCGTGCGGCATGGTATTTGACAATGTGCGTGTGCGCGAGCATCCAAAGGTGAAGTTGGAAGTGCACATTGACACCGATGAGGGCAACGCGTGCGACCTGGAATCCGCCACGCGCATTGAACTGCTTCGCTGACGGCGGACCGGGCAGCGGATGGACATTAACCACACTTTTCTTTTTCAGGAGTTTTTATGGCTCAGGCCCTGGAAGTGCTGTTTG
>JAJZOA010000226.1 GCA_021852225.1 Planctomycetota bacterium | reverse complement strand
TCGCGTGATGGGGGGGGGGCCGCTGCGCTTCTGATCTTTGGCAATAAGCCGACCTTTCACAAACTGCCGAATGGCCATGTGGTGCATAACCGTGTGGTGGTGAGTTATTGGGAAAACTGGACGGGCTTTGAAGGCAGAGCAATGACCCATGTGGTCAATTTGTTTAACACGTCACAAAACCGGATTTATATTAATACGGTTCAGGTCAGTGATCTGGATATTAAAGCGCTGATATCCGTCGCGGGCAACGACCCGCCGGATATTGTGACGCTCTGGTCCCGCGATATGGGGCAGTATGTGGCCAACGACGCCCTGACGCCGCTGGACGTGCTGGAAAAGGATGGCGTCGTAAACCGGCACACTTTTGTGCCTTACGTATGGCGGCTGTGTACGCCATTTGATCACCTTTACGCACTGGGTGCAACGCCGGAAACTTGTGCGCTTTACTGGAACAAAAATCTGTTTCGCAAAGCCGGACTGGACCCGGACAAGCCTCCGGCCACCATCGCCGAGCTTGACGCCATGGCCCGCCGCCTGACGATATTCGATTCCAATGGCGGCATTCGGCAGATTGGCTTTCTGCCTACAATACCAGACTGGTCCGGCTGGGAAATCATGTGGGGAATTTATTTTGGGAATCATTTATTTAACCCCAGGACAGGTGGTTATCAGATCAATACGCCGCAGCAGCGGAAGGCATACAGATGGTATCAGAGCTTTTCGCGGCGCTATGGGTACCGAAAGCTGGAAAAATTCCAGGGTGGATTCGGACCATTTAATTCGTCGCTGAATCCATTTATGAGCCAGCATGTCGCCATGGAAATACAAGGACCTTATTTCGCTAATTTTATTGAAAAGAATAATCCCAAAATGAAAGGCGAATATGGCGTGGCGCCATTTCCGACCTCATTCGGACCTCCGGGCGCGGCGGTTTTCGGGGATTGTGATGTATGGGCCATTCCGCGCGGCGCGAGCCATGTGCAGGCCGCGCTGACGGTATTGAAATTCTTCATACAGCAGAAAAACATCGAATACCTTTGTGACAAACAGTGCAAGCCGTCTCCGCTTATGAAAGTCAGCCGCAGTTTTATCCGGAACAATCCCAATCCATATATTCGCCTGTTTGAACGGGTCACCAAGTCCAGACATGTGCAGCTCGCGCCGATGGACATATTATGGAGCCGCGTCTATTCGGAACTCCATTCGTGTGTGCAACGGATCTGGGCGGGCCATTCCGTCGGACGAAGCCTGGCCCGTGCGCAGCGCGTGGTGGATCGCTGGCAGGTGAATCTGGCAATGCTGAACCAGCGGCCGTCGGCGCGAAAGGTGCGGCCATGAAACAGAATATTTCTTCCTCAGAAATGCGGTCCGGGCCGCCTCTTAGGCCATTGATGGCGGCCCAGACCGGTCTGCCATCGAATGCCAGACGGGGGGCTCGCGGCCTGCGTATACCGTGGCGCGACCAGGTCGCGGGCATGCTTTTTGCCGCTCCCTATTTGGTCGGTGCCGCATTGTTTCTCATTCTGCCGTTGTGTATTGCCGCGTATTACAGCTTCTGCCATTACACCATGCTTCAGCCGCCGATATGGGTCGGTCTGCGGAACTATTTCAGCCTTTTGCATGATCAGTCGTTTCACAAGGCGCTGATCAACACAATTATTTACGCTGGCGCATCGTTGCCGCTCACGCTGGCGGCAAGTGTGGCCCTGGCGATTCTGTTGAATATGCAAGTGCGCGGCCAGGCTGTTTACCGCACGATTATTTTTCTGCCATCGCTGGTGCCGCTTGTGGCCACCGGAGTCCTCTGGGGCTGGCTTTTGAATTCAGACAAGGGGCTGGTCAATTACCTCCTGGCACCGGTCGTTCGCCTGGTCGGCCACCTGCTGGCGGCCACGGCTGGTCTGGTGGGCGCAAGTCCCCGGGATGTGCAGTCTCTGCGCGGACTTTCACCGCCGGTGTGGCTGGCCGACCCGCGCTGGGCCATGCCGGTGATTATATTCCTTAGCCTCTGGGGCATCGGCCAAACAGTGGTCATTTTTCTGGCCGGTCTTCAGGACATTCCGCGCGAACTCTACGAGGCGGCGAATATGGATGGAGCCGGAACCTTTCAGCGGTTGCGCCATGTGACGCTGCCGATGCTTTCGCCCGTCATCTTTTTTAATTTGATCATGGGAGTAATAGGGAGTTGGCAGGTGTTTGACCTGCCCTATGTGATGACGCAGGGCGGGCCGGATAAAACGACGCTTTTCTACAGCATGTATGTGTTTAACGCGGGCATGAAGCAGCTTCGCATGGGTGCGGCCAGTGCCATGGCGATTGTGCAACTGTGCATTATTCTGCTGCTGACCGCATTGGCGTTCTGGTCCGCCAGAAAATGGGTGCATTACACATGAACCGGAACAAAAAGTTTTTGACGCATTGTGTGCTGCTTCTGGCGGCGGTGTTTTACCTGGGACCGTTTTTATGGATGGTGGACACCAGCTTAAAAGGTGAACATCAGGCCATGGCGATGCCGCCGGCGGTCATTCCCCATCCGCTGCGCTTTCACATGAATTACAGCACGGTGGTGCAAAGCCCCGCTTTTGATATGACACTTTATGCCCGCAATACCCTTATTATTGCACTTCTGACGGCTGCAGGCAGCGTACTTTCCTCTTCGCTGGTGGCCTACAGCCTGGCGAAAATCAGATGGCGGGGCCGCGGGCTTCTGCTGTCTGTGGTGCTGGGATCGATGATGATCCCATTTCCGGTGCTGATGGTGCCCTTGTTTCGAATATTCCGTTCGCTGGGTTGGGTGGGCACCAACCTGCCACTCTGGGTGCCGGCCTTCTGTGGTGTTCCATTTTACATCTTCCTTCTGCGGCAATTTTACCTCACGATTCCCAAGGAGCTATCGGAAGCGGCCTTTCTGGATGGCTGTTCGCATTTCGGGATATGGTGGCGGATTATGCTGCCGCTGACCCGGCCCGCCCTGGCGGTGGTGGCGCTTTTTTCATTTGTCGCGTCATGGAACAATTTCCTTGGCCCCCTGGTGTACCTGACGCACCAGAGCACTTTTACGCTTTCAGTGGCTTTGCAGTTTTACCAGAGCCGTTCGGGCGGAACGAGTTACAATCTGCTGATGGCCGCATCGGTACTGGTGATTCTGCCGATTGTGGTGCTTTTTTTTCTGGCCCAGAAAACATTTGTCCGGGGTATTGCCACAACTGGCCTGAAGGGATAAAAATAGATGGCGAAGTGACGGTTTCGGCCGGTGGCGGCGGCCGATTCGGACTGTTCGGCTGCATTTACGAATAGGCTGGGCGACGGTTTTTCGCGGCATTCGTTTTCGGCTAGACTATTGCGTGGCGACAACTGGCACCGGATGGTTCCAGACCGGTTTGGCCCGGTCGCGGCGGAAGAAACGGCTTGCCAAAAGCCTTGAATTGCCTGCAACAAAAGGAGCAGACAGTGGCCAAAAAGAGTTCACAATCCAAAAAGTCGACCACCTCGGCGGCCAAACCGGCCCCGCGGGAGGCGGCCACGCCGCCCAATGCCCCCGCCTCAGAAATGCGCGGCTCGCCGGGCATGGGACTTGCATTTGAGCAGCCGATTATAAAACTCGAAAAGCAGATTCAGGAACTGATAACCCTTCAAGAACAAAAAGGGGTGGACTACAACGCGGAAATCAAGCAGATGCGCGACAGTTTGATGGCGCTGCTCAAGAAAACCTACGACCACCTGACCGCCTGGGAAACCGTACAGGTGGCCCGCCACCCGGCGCGCCCGCAAACCCGCGACTATATTGACCTGCTGGTAAAAGATTTTGAGGAACTTTCGGGTGACCGCCGCTATGGTGATGATAAAGCCATAGTCACAGGGACCGGTCGCATCGGCAGCCACAAGGTGATGCTGGTGGGCCATTGCAAAGGGCGAGATACCAAAGAAAAAATCGCGTGTAACTTCGGCTGCGCCCATCCCGAAGGGTACCGCAAAGCCCTGCTGAAAATGCAGACCGCGGCCAAATTCGGCGTTCCGATTGTGACCCTGATTGACACTCCGGGGGCCTATCCCGGACTCGGTTCTGAAGAGCGGGGCGTGGCCGAGGCCATTGCGCTGAACCTGCGGGAAATGTCGGTTCTGCCGGTGCCGATTGTATGTATTGTGATTGGTGAAGGTGGTTCGGGGGGCGCCTTGGGCATCGGCGTGGGGGACCGTCTGGCCATGCTGCAATATGCCTGGTACAGCGTTATTTCACCAGAGGGTTGCAGCGGAATTCTTTGGAAGGGGTCGGCCAATGCGCCGGACGCGGCCGAAGCGCTGAAGCTTACCAGCGGCCATTTGCGGGATCTTGGCGTGATTGATGAAATTATTGCCGAACCGCTGGGTGGGGCGCATCGCAATCCGCGGCAGACCGCCGCGAGCATTGAACGCTATATTGACCGCACCCTGCGGGAACTCAAGACCATGGCAACCGGCAAACTGCTGGACCTGCGGTATCAGCGGCTGCGCCGGCAGGGTGCCGTGGCGCTGGTGGAATCCTAACCGATCGGCCGCGGCCCCGGACCCGCCGACTGTGGCGACCATGCCGGGACCCGCTTTTTCAGGAGATTAAAATCCCATGATGGACAAACAGGCTCTGGCACGAAGAATCAAGGAAACATCTTATCTGGAGGGGGATTTCACACTTCGCTCCGGAAAAAAATCAAAGTATTACATGGATAAATATTTATTCGAAACCCAGCCGGATATTCTTTCCGCCCTGGGTGCCCGCATGGCCGAACGACGCGGCCCCCTGACCGTGCGAATCGCCGGCGCGGAACTTGGCGGCGTGGCCCTGGCGGCGGCGGCGAGTCTGGCCTGCGGCCTGCCCTTTTTTATCGTTCGGAATTCCAAAAAAGAGTATGGCACCAGCAAGCTTATTGAAGGCCAGATTCTGGCCGGGGACACCGTTCTGCTTGTCGAGGATATCGCTACCACCGGCGGCCAGGTGATTGAGGCGGCTAGAGTGATTGTCGCCGCGGGCGGCCAGGTGGATAAAATTGTCGCTGTCATTGATCGCCTGGAAGGTGCCCGGGAAAATATTGAAAAAGCCGGCTTTGTGTTTGAAGCCATCCTGACCCGAACCGATCTGGGACTCTGATGGTCTTTTCCGCGGACGCACCGCGCTTCCAATAACTATCACATCGACGGAATGGCATGACCACTACGCCCAGGAAACATCATCCCTTGCGAAAATTGATTTTCACCGCGGCCAAGATGCTGATTGCGGTTGCAGGCCTCTGGTATGTCATCGCACATATTTTCTGGGCCGACCGCGTGGTGCTGCCCGCCGGACTGTCCCTGCGTAATGTCACACTTACCCGTCCCGCGACCCTGCCGATCGCCGAATGGCGGGGAAATATGCCGCTGGCAAACTTCCGTCATCAGATACTGTGCGTGCGGCTGGCCTCCGGACGCAAGATTCAGGGCTATGCCGACCGTTCGCCACTCTATTTCCCAAGGTCGCTTCCGATTCCGCTCAAATTCATGGCCGCCCATGGTCATCGGGTTCAAGTACGCCGCGGCCTGCATTACCTGCTTGGACATGCCCGGCCATGGCCGTTGCTGGGGGCCTTTCTGCTGCTGGGCCTGCCGTTTGTCATCACGGCATGGCGATGGCGTCTGCTGATGGGAGTTCAAGGAATGCATCTCCCTTATCGCCGATGCCTGGAGCTTACTTTTGTCGGTCAGTTTTATTCCACGTTCCTGCCGGGCACCACCAGTGGCGATGTGGTGAAAATTATTTACACCGGCCGCGTCACCGGCCAGAAAACACGCAGTGCGGTTACTGTGCTTCTGGACCGCGTGATCGGATTAATCGGCCTGGTGCTGGTAGGTGGAATTGCAGCCGGGGCGCAGTTGGCACTCTCGCATAACAGCACCGCAGCCAGTGGCCAGCCAAACCCGGGCGCGGATCCGGTTTTGCGGAACGTCCTGCTGCTGACCGGTGTAATTTTACTGGCTGCGGCCGTGGGTTCGGCCGTATACCTTTCCGACCGCATGCGCCGCGCTACCGGTCTGGAATGGCTGATTAATAAACTGCCGTTGCCCGAATTCGTCAAACATGCGGATCGCAACCTTCGCGCCTATCGCGGGCATCTGGGGGTTATTGCCGCGGGCCTCGGCGCCAGCGTGGTTTCCCAGGCGGTGCTGCCTTTTGCCGGATTTCTGGCGGGCCGGGCCTTTGGTATGCACGCGCCATTGGGGTGCTTTATGGCCTACATTCCCGTCGCGGCGCTGGCGGCGAGCCTGCCGATTGTTCCGCCGCAGGGCATAGGCGTGATGGATGCCATTCTGCTGCATTTTTTCGTAACCCGCGGTGTGGACACTGCCAGCCAGGCGTTTGCCTTGGCGCAGGCGATTCGGTTTCTGCCGATTTGCTGGAATATGCTTGGCGCCTATTGGGTGGTGCGCGGCCATTATGCCAGGCCGCACGCCGGCGATCTGGAAAACGTAACAGATGAACCCAAACCGCCCCAAATCAGCCTGGCATAACGCCACGTGCCCTGATGGCTGAACTGATGCGCTCTCGCCGTTGTTCCTGTCATTGGACCATGGCCGGTGTATGAAAACCAGGGGTCTGTTTGCGCAGGTAGACTGCCGAACGCAAAGATATTACCATAGCCGCGTGCAGCGCCCGTAGCGCAATTGGATAGAGCGCGTGGCTTCGAACCACGAGGTTGCAGGTTCGAGT
>JAJZOA010000115.1 GCA_021852225.1 Planctomycetota bacterium | reverse complement strand
GAGACACATCGCTCCTCCTGCGGTCTATTTTCAACTTTCTACTCTCAACCGCGGTGAACAGATGGCCTTCGCCTCTGAAAAGCCGAGCCGGGTAACCAGCATTTTTTTGCCCGCGGGCGAAAAAATAGAGCAGGAGTTTTGAGAGAGTAGATAGTAGAGCAAAATTCGGCTGGGAAAAAAGACTTGCTGACGCACGCAAAGACAGCACCTACCGCGGTCACCTGCTCACCTGATCAAAAAGGTCGCACCCTTCGCTTCGCCGGCCGGCCAAGTCACTGGCGATTCCTTGACCTATGGCCTAAAATCCGACGCTATCGGGAATGGGAAAGTTCAGAAACCTTCCCATAATGACCGATATTTCAACGTCCGCGTGAATTTCCTGGCTTGGCCAAGGCGCGGAATGCGAAAACCATGTCCTGCCGGCGATTGTTGGAAATATTCGGCAGGACCCGATAATAATTCTATTTTGGGGTTGGTAATGAAAATAGCGGTCATTGGCTGTGGCTATGTGGGCCTGGTAAGCGGAACCTGTTTAGCATCGCTCGGGCATACTGTTATCGGTGTAGATGTCGATAAACGCCGCGTGGAGGCTCTTACCCGTGGCGAAGTTCCGATTTATGAACCCGGCCTTTCGGAACTTATTACCGCCCAGACCGCCCAGGGGCGGCTCCGCTTCACCACAGATACCGCCATGGCGGTGCAGGCAAGCGCCACTATATTTGTCGCCGTCGGCACGCCGCCATCGCCAGCCGGAGGCGCCGACCTGAGCATGCTGTACGCCAGTGTGGAAGAAATTGCCCGCACCGCAGACGGCCCCAAAACCCTGGTCATTAAAAGCACAGTGCCCCCCGGCACCGGCGAGGAAGTCGCCCGGCGTGTAAAAACCTGCAAACATCGTATTGAGGTCGTGAACAATCCGGAATTTCTGCGCGAAGGCACCGCCATTCAGGATTTCATGCAGCCAGACCGTATTGTATTCGGCGCCAACACCCACGAAGGCCTGGCTGCATTGCGCGAAATTTTTCAGCCGCTCATTGACCGCGGCTTTGCCATTTTTTCCATGAGCCGCGCCAGCGCTGAACTTTCCAAATTCGCCGCCAACGCCATGCTTGCCATGCGCATCAGCTTCGTCAATGAGCTTTCACTTCTGGCAGCGAATATTGGCGCGGATATTGAAAGCGTGCGCGTCGGAATTGGCACTGATAAGCGCATCGGCCCCGGCTTTCTGAAAGCCGGTGTGGGCTACGGCGGATCCTGCTTTCCTAAAGATGTCGCCGCACTGGTTTACCAGATGCAGCAATTCGGCATAGAACCCTATCTGCTGGGTGGCGTTGAAAAGGTGAACCAGCGGCAAAAACTGGTTTTTGCGCGGCGTATTCTGCAGGCCGTCAAAGATTCTCCCAAGCCGCATATCGCGGTATGGGGATTGGCATTTAAATCTGACACCGACGACATGCGCGAAGCACCCAGCGTGGACATTATTAAATCGCTGGTGTCCGCCGGCGCGGTGGTCAGAGCCTATGATCCGCAGGGTATGGCGAACGCAAAAAAAATGCTCGGCGATATCATTACCTGGACCAGCGGTGTCGATGAATGCACCCGCGGTGCCGATGCCGTGGCCGTTATCACGGACTGGCCCGAATTTATCACCCAGGACTGGCACCGTATCGCCGGCCTGATGCGCGGCAAACATATATTTGACGGCCGCAACTGCCTGGCCAGTGGACGGGTTGCCGCAGCCGGCCTTTATTACCACGCCGTCGGCCGACCTGAACTGGAACCAGGTTCCGGCAAACCCGGCAGCATGGGTGTGGTATCCGCGGGCTGATTGGCGTAGAATGCAATCCTATGGCTAACCCCCCTGTTCTCCCAACCAGTACATCCGAATCCAGCCCGATCGCGCTTTTTGCGGGCTATCAGGGCCGGCCGGTCCTTGTAACCGGCGGTGCTGGATTCATCGGGTCCCATCTGGTTCGCGGCCTGCTGGAAGCTGGTGCCCGCGTCCGCGTGCTGGATAATCTCTCCTCCGGCACGATGGAAAATATTGCGGAAGTGCAGGAACAGATTGAATTTCATCAGGCGGATATCACGGTACCAGCCGCGTGCCAGAAGGCTGCGGAAGGATGCACCATCGCTTTTCACCTTGCCGCGCGCGGCAGCGTTCCAGGCTCGGTCGCCGATCCGGTAGGGTACAACACCGTCAACGTTAACGGCACGCTGAACGTGCTGGAAGCATGCCGCACCGCTGGCGTGAAGCGCGTGGTCTATTCCGCCAGCAGCAGTGCTTATGGGGACAGCCCAACGCTGCCCAAACGTGAAGATATGCCCACCGCGCCCAAAAGCCCCTATGCCGTGGGAAAACTCACGGGCGAACTGTATGCCCGTGTGTATGCCGGGGTTTATTCGCTTTCCACCATCAGCCTGCGGTATTTTAATGTCTTTGGCCCCCGCCAAAACCCCACGAGTCAATACGCCGCGGTCATTCCCGCCTTTATTTCCGCGGTCCTGCGCGGTCAACCACCTAAAATTTACGGCGATGGCGGCCAGACCCGTGATTTTTGCCATGTGTCCAATGTGGTGCGGGCCAATATGCTTGCGGGCATAACCAACAGCACACTTGCCGGCGAAGTGGTGAATATTGCCTGCGGACAAAATATAAGCCTAAATGCCATGCTGGAAAAAATAATCGCGCTATTAGGGCAGCGGGTATACCCCCAATATCTGCCCCCACGGGCCGGCGATGTACGCGATTCTCTGGCGGATATCGACCTTGCCGGGAAAGTTCTCGCCTATAATCCGGTGACCTATTTTGACGAAGGTCTGGCCCAAACCGCCGCCTGGTACGCCAAACAATACCGACAGAAGACCACAAGCGCGGCAACAATGTGAACCTTACAGGGCAACTAAAGCGTATAGACTCCGTGTATTTCTTTTCTGGAAAAGCTGACGTCACTATGAATAAAAACATCGCACAGCGGGCCAAGATGTCCGAAACCAATAACAATTACTCCATCAGGCATACCATGCGTCTGGCTTGCGGCATTTTTCTGCTCACCTTGCTGACAATCTGGTGCGGAGGATGTGTCGACCTTACCGGCCTTCCGGAAGACCCCGTGGCCGGCACCATTTCCGCCAGCCACGCGGCAAAATACAAATACCCCGGTCACGTTTACGCCATGCGCGGCTTTCTGGGAATCTTCAGTACCGGCATGGACACGTTGGCGTTTACCCTTTCCAAGGAACATCTGGTGGAAGCCGCGCCCGTGGCCGATGAGGCGCGCGGCCCGTTGAAAGACTTCCTGTTGAAAGCCGAAGCCGAACACCGCCTCAATGACGGCCCGCTGATTCTTGTCGGTCATTCCTGGGGTGCCGACGATCAGGTTCGCATTGCCCGGTCGCTGGGCCACCATGGCATCAAGGTGGACCTTCTTCTGCTGATTGACCCGGTCACTCCGCCACACATTCCCGTCAATGTTGTACGTTGTATTGATATCTACAAAAGTCACCCATTGACCGACTGGTTCCCGGCATGGCGCGGCGTTCCAGTGACTGCGGTAAACCCGGCCTTGACAAAACTGACCAACATTAACCTGCGAACCACACCCGAAAACTTTGATACACAGGACATCAACCATGTGTACATAACCGCCAGCCGTGGCGTGCAGCGCATGATGCGCCACGCCATTTACCGCGCCTGCAAACGCTGGGAAGCCGAGCATCCAACCGGCCCCTGGACGGCCCCAAAAAATTAACGCCGTCCTGCCCTGCATCAGGCATCGCTGAATTATTACCGAAAAAAGTTCCCCCGCAAATGAACAATCCACCCTCCGGCCGACATAAATAAATCCGTTATTTCCTTTAAAATACCGCGAGGCTTTCCCGAACCTGCCAAATCATATCCGCGGACTGGGTCCTGCATTATTTTCGCCCTGCGAAAGATGGTCAAACTCCAATCTGTGAAGCATCCAAAACTCAGCAATAGTCATCTCATTTTCCGACCTTACAAGGGTCTCTTTGACATCAATACCCCGGCAGCCAGAGTTAATAATGGACTCAATCTGGTTTAGAACTTCAATTGCAGCAGCTTTCCGTGAAGCATTTTCGAAATCCTGCTCCCGCATCAGAGCAAAAAGGATCAAATTATAGCTTTTATCATCATGAAGCTCTCCCATGTCCATTGCAACAAGTATACATGTAATATACGTTCCACCGGATTTAAGCAGCCTGTTAAGTCTCGATGCCGCCGGTCTAAGCCGGTCATTGAATGAATCTGGAAAGGCCGTCCGCACATAACGCAGCGCGATCCACTGAATTAAACAGCGAATCTGGTCATCGGAAAACACCATGGCCGTATCAGGTGCCATCCGTGAAAAAAGCTTGCGATCGCAAAACAGCCTGTCTTTTGCGCAAAATTCAAAATATTGACTTCCCGAAGGATCCGATAAATGCAACCGCCGCGGATTCTTTCCATGCAGCAAATTCCCGTCCCCCGCCGCCACCCTCTTAAAGGAGATGATTTCAATGGTCGGCTCGGCGATTAAATCATGGTGCACCACGTCGCAATCGTGGGATAGCACCAGGAATTTTGCATTATCATGACCGATCGTCGCATCGACACGATCGCGAAAAATGTCGTCTGCCATGGTGCCCGGAATGACCGATCCCTGGTGCCAGCCGTGGTGGCGTATCTGCTCAATCAGCCGGGAATTCTGGTCGCCTTCGTGCATAAACTCAGGTCTCATCCATTGGCGGCCGGGTCATCACGGCAATTTCGGCACAGTTCTGCGCGTTCTGATCCAGCGCAATGCCGTACTTGCGGGCAAGATCAGCTGCCCGCGATGGAACTATTTCCATACTTTCCGGCTGGTGCAACGCCTGAAGCCTGTCTTTCAACCTATCCAGATTTATCTCCGGGGCTTTCAGACAGTCGATGAGGGTCGCGCCGGCGGCGTCCGGCGCAAGCAGCACCTCGGCACCGAGTGGCACCGTGGACTTTGTGTTCCAGAATTTCGCCAGCACAAAGATATTTTTGAGTCGGTCACGGTGTCGTATTTGAGGTTGCTGCTCCTGATTGATCCAAGCGTAAATGGTCGGCCGACTGACATCAAGAATTTCCGCAATTTGCGAAATCTGAAGCGAAAACGCTGCCCGAATTACAGCCAGACTTTGGGAGACGGATACCGCAGCCTGCGCCGGCGGTTTTTCGGGCCACGGCAAAATTGCCGTGCCAACGCCTGTCCGGGCCGAACCAGGAATCGGTGCCAGATGTACTACTGCTCCTGTCCCGACAATTAGGGCGGTTCCCAGCCATATTTGCGAGAACCGGACCAGCCGCGATATATCATGATAGGGCGCGATAGATGCGATATTCTCAAATAGTGAATGCGCGCCGGCAGGTCCACCCATGGACCCGGGGATTGTCATCGGCAAGCATTCAATGCCCATGTCACGTACAGTGCGAAGGGAGCACTCCTGGCCGTAGTTCAGGGTTGTCATGCGGGCGTACTCCATGCATTTAGTGCCTCTCTGGTGACAAAGGAGTGGAACGCCTTGCTCGAATGGTCGTGCAATTCCAGAAGTTGCGGCTCCAGATGATCCCATTTAAATGGCAGATTCTTCTGGATTACATTATCGAAATCAAGCACTCGCGGGTTCTGCGCGCTCTTGACTCGGTCAGGAAAAGTCAGCGAAACTTGCGCCAGATCAGGGGGCAAATAGCCTTGCATACCCAAGGCCTGCAGGGATCGCACGCTGAGCGTCCCCGATGGTAATTCGCGTTGGAAAACAAAACTAAATGCGGTCGTTTTGGCATCCATCTGGCCACCCGATACACCCCGAAGCCCCGCCTGCAATAAATCGTCGCATTTAATATCGTCAATGTCTGACAGCAAATCAACGTACCGCAGTCCAATCTGTTGAATGGAGTCAGGCTGGGCATACTCGGCGAGGGGCTGAAACGCATTTTTAACATCCTCCAGAAAATTGCTGAAGGTTCCGTAGGATGCCGTCTGCACGGCAATCGCGTCGGTTGATAGGACAACCTGCGTTTCATTTTCCGAGCGGTCAAACACCCAACGCGATATGGCTTCCAGTGGCGTTGGTGATCCAATCATGATGTTTTGAACTGATTCATGCCGATATTTTGGAAAACCCTGTTTGCGAAGACGATCCTGAATATCAGGCACGTACACGGCCATTTTGAGCACTGGCGTGAACCGAATGAGCGCCAACACAAATATTAGCGGCGCCCGCGGGAGTTTCTGCGAATTTGTAATTCTTGAATCCATTTTCAGTCTCAACTGTCAAAAGCCAAAATTTTAAGTCATTTCTTTAAGACACAGCCACTATTAATTTATTCGTTAATTAGTGGCACCAAAACTTTACACAAAATCTTACATGACATGATGTTGGAAGTAAAATATTCTCTTTAGCGAGTAATCATTTCCTATATACGAAATATCTTTGCCCATCGTGTGCCTCCTTGCCACCACGACCCGATTCATTGCCTGCAGAAAACGCCCAGCATTCATGGCTGCACATACACTTGGTGTGAATATCCACACATTCGCAAACCCAAACTTTTGAGATCAAACAGCACCCTGCGCCTCCGCCGTTAACCCCGTCGTCGGGGTGCCGTTGTGGTAAAACTCCTTCCTCCACCATTAAACGACGCACCACGTCGCGTCTCATATAAGTTGGCGCAGCCATAGCTCATTACAGCCACCG
>JAJZOA010000259.1 GCA_021852225.1 Planctomycetota bacterium | reverse complement strand
CTCGGTCACGCGCTGCACTTTTCCGATGGTTACCGCGGCGGTCAATCACTGATGACGCTTTCGATAATGGGTTGGAATCTGTATCGCCGTTTCGGGTATGTCTATCATCCGGCGTATCAGTCGTTTTTCTGCGACAATGAATTTACCGCCGTGGTCAAAAAAACAGGCAGATATGCCTGGGACCCGCGCGTGGTGATTGAGCATGAACATATCGGGAGGCATCCGGATGCCCTGTACCGGCGGAACCAACTGCGATGGCGGGAAGATGAGCTGATGTTCGCACTGCGGCAGTCCGCCGGATTTGATATTCAGACTCCCCGGTTAAGCATTCTGATCGCCGCTTTGGACAAGCGGGAAAAATCGCTGCGAGAACTGCTGGATATCCTGCATCAGCAGATTTTTGCCTTGGCGAATCCGTGGCAGGTGGAAATTCGTGTCGCGCGTGACCGAGGAGAATTACCGGTGGGCACCAAGCGGCAGCGGCTGTTGCGCGAGGCGGGCGGTGATTTCGTCTGCTTCATTGATGATGACGATCTGGTGGCGCCCACATATGTCGCCGATATTCTGTTCGCCATTGACCGCCAGCCCGGCGTGGACTGCGTGGTGTTCGGCGGACGTCTGGAAGTGGATGGTCGATTTGCCGGTCCATTTGATTATTCGATTGCCCATCAGCGATATTATCAGGTGGGGAACCGCTATTTCCGAACGCCGAACCATTTGTGCCCGGTGCGGCGCGATCTTGCGATTCAGGTCGGGTTTAAGGCGGTCAATTGCGGGGAAGATACCGATTACGCCCGGCGTCTTTACCCGCTTTTGAAAACGCAGGCGGAAATTGCGGCACCGGACGGGACTGGAGAAAAGAAAACTCTATATCAATATCGCTTCAGCCCCACGGGCACCGCGACACAACTGGCTGGCAAATCGGCGGCGCAAGTCTGACGCGACAAGGTCCTGTTCGTGCGCGTACTGTCGAGAACCTGTCACGGAGGACGGTCAGCGAAAATGTACCGGGGAGATTCAGTTGTCCATTCGGCCCGGCGCGAACGGAGTCAGGTCCCAGGCGCATTGGCCATCAAGAATAAGGTCCGCCATCGCCTGGGAAGCCAGCGGCGCAAAACCGATGCCTATTTTGAAATGACCCGCACATATATACAGATTGTCGAACTGGGCGAATTTTCCCATCACGGGGCGGCGTTTTGGGCCTGCCGGCCGCAGCCCGGCCCATATTTTAGCGACGGTGGCCTCGGCCAGTGCGGGGCAAACGCCATTGGCCCCGCTGCGCAGAAAATTTATTCCGTCAGGCGTGTTGATCGTATCATATCCCGCTTCCGGTTCGGTGGTGGAACCAACCAGAATTCGCCCGTCGGGCCATGGCACCAGAAAAATGTTTTCGCGTTTGACAATATGCTGCAAAACAGGCCGTTGGGTTTGCAGCAGCATGGCTTGTCCTTTTACCGGATCAATGACCGCGGGCGCGACAGGCTGACCGAGCAGATGTGTCCAGACGCCGGTGCAGATCAGATACTTTTCCGCCTGAAATGTCCGGCCGTCGGCGATTATGCCGGTGACGCGTGAAGCAAGCGTGTCCAGGCGGGTCGCGGGCGTATATTCCTCAATGATCACGCCGCGACTTATACACGCCTGGCGCAGGGCTGCAATCAATTCCTCGACATTGACCTGTGCCGACCAGCGGCAAAGCTGGCTTTCCAGCGTGCCGCATTCGACCATCGGTTCGAGTGTCCGGGCTGCCGCGGGAGAAAGCATTTCCATCACCGGGTCAATCGGTGGCGACTGATCGGCCTGTGCGGGAGTTAAGGCGGGCCATTGTTCACAGGCCGCCGCCGTCTGCTGGCGTGCCTGCGCCAGAGCCTTTTCACTGGAGAAAAGCTCCAACTTACCTTGTCTTAAATAGGGAACATTTCGTCCGGTTGCGCGATACAAAGCCTGCAGAAAATGCGGGTAATCCCAAAGGCTTTGACGGTGCAATTGCTGCAAATGACCGGCATTCACCATGGCAGGCGGCCATAACGCGCCTAGCGCCGCCTGGCTGGCGCCCTGTCCGCACCGACCAAGCTCCAGGAGCCGCACCCGGGCACCACGGTCGGCCATTCGCCAGGCGGCGGCCATGCCCATTATCCCGCCTCCTGAAACCAGCACATCCACCGCTGCAATGCTTTTCATGAACGCAATCTCCAAACAGTCGCGACGAAAGTATAACGGACGTGGTGCCATCGCGGTAAAGCGCTGCTGAATCGGCGGACGCTTTATGCTAAACTTTTGCGCATGAGGTACTCGCTGTTAAAAATGGTTCTTTTGGTTTCGGCGGTTTTGCAGATGGCCATGGCCAGTGTTGCGCTGGCGGGCCATATTGTCGCCGGTCCTGCGATCGGTGCGGTCACGTCCAATTCCGCGCGAATCTGGATGGAACTGAATACTTCAGACCGCGTGCATGTGCAGGCGTTTGATGTCAACACCGGGCGGGAAGTTTCCGCGTGGGGCGATGGGGTGCACGGGCCGCCGCCGTTTGTGGGGGCTGCCTCAATAGGCGGACTGCAACCGGACCGGGATTACAGCCTGCGGCTATTTATCAACGGCCAGCGGCGACTGCTGCCGGGGCCACCGCTTATCATTCGTACGAATCCGGTCCGCGGGTCGGGTGGGAATTACACGTTTGCGTTCGGTTCGTGTGCGGATACCAGCCGGTATCCGGGTGTGAAAATTTGGCACACGATAGCGAAGCTTCAGCCGCGGGCGTTTATATTTGCGGGCAATTCCGTCTATCTGCCGCGTACACTGGCGGGCTTTCCCTATACCTATGTTCACGCCTTGCGTTTCATTCTGGAAAAATATGAACAGGCCCGGCGGTTTAGCGGGATTCAGCCGCTGATGCGATCCTGTCCGATTTATGCGACGTGGGACGACCGGGATTTCGGCATTCCGCACAGCGATTCAAGATTTGTTTTTTCCGGCGAATCGATGATAGCCTTTGAACGCTATTGGCTGAATCCGGGTTACGGCACTGGTCCGACGGTGGCCACATTCTGCCACTTCACCGTGGGCGACGCCGAATTTTTCCTGCTGGATGACCGAACGTTCCGTGTTCCGGGCAGCAAGGGCAAGCCGGGCGTCATGCTGGGTCAAACGCAGATCAACTGGCTCAAAAAGCGATTGTTTCGCAGCAAGGCGACGTTCAAATTCATTGTGGATGGCGACCAGATGCTGGCCGATTATCCTGGCCATGAAAGCTGGGGCAATTTTTCCCGCGAGCGGAGGCACCTGCTGGCCTGGATATTTTCGCATGATGTAAGCGGTGTTATCTTTCTTTCCGGTCACCGGCGCTTTGGCGAATTGACCGTGCGCCAGCCGGGCCAGGGCATTTTTGGTCAATATCCATTGTACGACCTGACAAGCTCGTCATTGGCGGCGGCGCCGATAACCGACGATCAGGCGGCCGCGTTTGTAAATTCCAACCGGATCGGGGGGCCGGTGCTGGTGCATAACTTCGGCCTGATTCGCATCGGCGGCCCGTTGGGACAGCGGCATGTCACGCTGGAACTGCGCAATTCGGCGGGCAAAACCATGTTCGAAAAGACAATTCCGCAACTTCAGTTGCAGGCGGCACAATAGTGCGGCACCGGCCCGGGGCTGTCCGGGCGCGCGGTTGATGGAAATATGCAACAGGTCGGATACCAAATGCTTTCTCTACAATAACAAAAGGTGTGTGTGCGATTCATGGCGACTCTCAATAATTCAGGCGAAGCGTCCTCTGCTGGCGGAAAACCTCAAGCCGCGGGGCGGATGCGCTTCCCCGTGTGTGCGCTGCTTATTCTGACGACCAACGTGATGTTATGGCTGGCATTTCCCCCCGCGGGGGTTTGGCCGCTGGCGCTTTTTGCCCTGGCGCCCTTGACCCTGGCGATTCTGGGCCGCCCCGGCGGCATCTGGCCGCTGCTTTTGTTGTGGACGGGCGGATTCATTTATTTTCTGGTGGCCAGCTTCTGGCTTATTCCGGTTACGGTGGGTGGCTATATCGGATTAAGTTTATACATGGGTATATATTTTCCAATTTTTGGGGTTCTTCTGCGGATCTGGGTTGTGCGCCTGCGCGTTCCTGTGCTGCTGGCGGTGCCGCTGGCGTTCACGGCGGCGGAATATGTCCGCAGCACATTCATGTCCGGCTTTTCCTGGTTTATGGTGGGCACCGCTCTGGCACCCTGCAAGCCACTGCTGCAATGCGCGGACCTTGCCGGAGTTTCCGGACTGACGTTTTTGTGCGGTATCGCCGCAGGCGCCCTGGTTGAAATTCTGCAACGCGGCGAAGGTCCACATGGGGTGGCCGCGGACGGAGGAATTTACCAGTCTGGTGTCAACAGAAAAAAAGTCGTTCATGGGGCCGTGGCGCTGCTGATTCTGGCCGGCGGCTGCGCGTACGGGGGTTATCGGTTGACACAGCGCGGCGTCATCTCCCCCGGGCCTCTGGTGGCCGTGGTGGAAAGCCACATTCCCCAAGCCCTGAAAGACACCCAAACCGCCGCCGATGAACAGGCCATGTTCCGGGCATTTTGTGCGCAATCCGTTGCCGCGGCCAAGACACATCCGAACTTGAATCTGATTGTCTGGCCGGAGACCATGGTGCCCGGAGATTTAAACCGGGCGTGGCTGGATATGTCGGCGGAAGACTTTCTGCCCGGACATGGCCGCGGGGAATTGAAACGCGATCAGGGCTACGCAAAAAAGCTCATCGCACTTTCCCGTCAGACTGGCGCGGCCTTTCTTGTCGGTTCGGGCGGCATTCACTTTGGTTCCAACGGTCGGCCGGACAAACTGCAGAATATCTCGGTATTCTTCACACCCCAGCATGGCCTGACCGGCCATCCTTATGCGAAACATCATCTGGTTCCGTTCGGCGAATATATTCCATTTAAGCAAACCGGCCCGCTGATTCACAAATGGCTGCTGGATTTGACGCCCTACGGTCCCAATGGTGTGTACAGCCTGACCCCGGGCACAAAATGGCGGCGTTTTGTGCTGCACGTGGGCAAGCACCGGTGGCATTTCGGCACGCCGATCTGTTATGAAGATGCCATGCCGCATCCCTGTCGCATGCTGGCCCGGCCGCGCGGCGGAAAAAAGGGTACGGCGTTTTTGGTCAGCATAAGCAATGACGGCTGGTACAGCAGCAACGCCGAACTGTTGCAACATCTGCAATTAAGCGAAGTGCGGGCGGTGGAAAACAGGGTCTCCATTGCGCGCAGTGTCAATGGCGGCGATTCAGGCCTGGTGGATTCCGACGGCCGTGTGCTGAAACTTGCCGGACCGCCGGCGGGAAAAGGGAAATTGGTGGGTGGGGTCGCGGTAGGCCGCCTGCCCATCGATCGGCGCATCAGTCTGTTCAGCCGGACTGGCGACCTGCTGGCCCGTTCACTGGTACTTTTGAACCTGCTTGCGGTGGGGGGCGTATGGACGTGGGACCTGGGCGGATGGCTTATGAATATCCGTAAGAAGCAGGCTTTTTTAGGTGTTTGACGGTAACATCCTGTAACGGATTGGAATAAAGGTGACAACATGATTCATTTTAAGAATGGGTTTAGACTCTTTGGCTTTCCGGTCGGTTGGTTGTGCGGGATTTGGAACGCCAGGAGAATGCGCGCCTTGGGCGTAAGCATGCTGGTGCTGACTGGCGGTACGGTGTGGAATTCACCCGTGGCGCGCGCAGCGGATCATCCCGCGCCGCCCCATATTCATCTTGCCCCGGTGGAAGACCTGCTTGCCCGCATGGCCAAAAGTCCGCATCCGTCACTGCGCGCCGCCGCGATTGAAAGCGTCCAGGGGCTTAAAACGCGAGCCGCTGATCAAATAATCGCCCGCGGCCTGAAGGATGCCGATTCCATGGTTCGGTTTTCGGCGGCGATTGTCGCCGGTAAACGCCGCCTGGCAACGGTGCGGAAGGAACTGGATCATCTGTTGACCGACCGGGACCAGAGTGTGCGAGTTGCGGCCATTTATGCTTTGGCCCGTCTGGGCCATACCAGCCATATGGGCGAGTTGGCCCAAACCCTGCAAAGCAAAAATCCCACCGTGCGGGCCAACACGGCATTTGTGCTGGGACGTCTGGGCGATACTTCGGCAATTATGCTTTTGAAAACAGGTGTGAACGATCCGAATTCCGCCGTCCGCATGGCCATTACGTCCGCCCTTGCCCGCCTTGGCGACCCGCGTGCGATCAACAGTCTTATAGCCATGAGTCTAAGCAAATACGCTCAGTTCCATTTAGCCGCGATGAGTACCTGCCGGTCGTTGCAGAATCCACTGGCGGCGAATGTGCTGCTTAACGGACTGCATGATCCGCTGATTGCGGCCCAACTGATTGCCGCCCGCGGCTTAGGACAGCGCAACAGCACGCTGGGGGAAAAAATAGCGTTGACTTGTGCCGCGGATAAAAACCCGCAATTGCGAGTGCTGGCGGCGCTGGCCCTGGGTTCCATTCCGGTAGCGTACAATGCCCATGTTCTGAAGAAACTATTCAAAGACCCGGACCCTAAAGTGGAAATTGCCGCCGCCGCCGGACTTATAGAATTGCATCATCTGGCGGATCTGGCCAAACGGCACTGAATCGTCGGCGCCGGAGGCGTTTACGCGGTTACTTCGCACCATGTTTTGGGTGTTTCCCATACTTTTACCGCAAGCAAATTAGCTCGCGGATTGAGGGCCGACCGGAGAATATCAAAAATAATCCGGGCAATATTTTCCGCCGGA
>JAJZOA010000239.1 GCA_021852225.1 Planctomycetota bacterium | reverse complement strand
GGACGGCCACGCTTCACCGCGATATGCCGTTGTATGGCGACCGCAATTGGATTGCCATCGTGGATTCCGCCTATCCAGATCAAAGCCGTGCCGGTGTGCAGACAATCGACACCCACCAGAGCATGTACAAGGTTCTCAAGTATGTTTTGGCGGCTGTGGCCAAGGCACCAAATATTTGCCCCGAGGCGTATACCGACAGGGAACTGCAGTTTGTCACCAATAAGCAGGCCCCGGGTATCAGTGCTTATCGGAAGAAAATCGACAGCATCCTCGTGGCGGCTGGTGTCCCGCATCTCCAGCGCATGCACATTAAGAGCATTCATCTGCTCAACAAAGATGGCAAAATCTATAAAATACTCATCCTGAAAACGAATCTTACCATGGCGTACACGTCCGTGTTCCTGCATTTAAAGTGCGGCTACTGGAGCAATGCCGATGAAGCCGCACTGCGAAAGATAATGGCCTCGGCCAAAGCCAATTAACGGCTGAATGTCGGCGAAAATGCCGGACATTTTGGTTCAGGCCCTTGGAGTATCGCAGCCGTCCAGACGGCCATAGCCGCGAAATCGATACTTTCAAGCGTGTACGCGAATATTCCCGATCCCTATTGCGGCCATTACCGGGAAAGTTCCAGGCGAGCAATCTCCCAGGACGCTCCCCTTTGGGCCCCGCCCGGATTAACAATTAATTCAAGCTCCTTGGATGGCCGATATCTGACGATCTTTGTTGGCAATTGGCTTATGGTTGCCGCTCCGCGGTCCATCCGCCCCGGGCCAGCCCACATGACTTGGGCCGAATTTATCTTATCCCAGGCCTTACCGGCGACGCGTACGCGAAGCAGTTGGTTCGGCGAGCCTGAACCACTCATGATAAACACCGTAAGGTTTCCATCCGGCTTCCGGGCGGAGATGGCCTTCGCCGACGTCCCTGAAACCCGGGTCGGAAGCGCGTGGCCACGGAAACTCTCCGACAACCATTTCATGGCCTGTCCGTCGGCATCAACGGGGAATCCCGGTAAATCGGTCACAAGCGTAACGGTTCCGGATTGGGGCATGCGGCGGCCATCTTTCAAAAATCGCGGACAGACCGCAGGCCAGTAAGCCGCCAATTGCACGCCCGCAGCCGCAAATTGGCCAACAATTTCGAGCATATAATGAGCGTTTATCAGGCCGCCGAAGTGTCCATTATCATGAAGATCGGCCATCCATTCTGAAACGTACACGAGATGCTTGCCCGAGAGCGTCCGTAATTCGTGAATGGTGTCTTGAACTTGTCCAATGGGCCGTGCGGGATATGGCGATTTGTCGCCTGGCCGAAAGCCGGTGTACACATGAACATTCAATCCATCAAACTGTTTCCAGATGTGTGGCGGAATCCATTTTCGCATGAGCACAACATCGTCCGGGCGCACCCAATTGACGCTCAAATACATGTTGATGCGGTGGCCGACTGCTGTTGCGGCTGACCTCATCGCGGGAACATAATGGGACACCAGTTCACAATAGCGCTTCAAATAGCCGTGATAGTGCCTCGGGGCGCCGCCGAAATGATACCATTCGTTACCGATCTCCCAATTCGGTACTTGCCCGCCGTAGCGTCGTACCATTCTGCCCGCCTCGTCGGCCCAACTCCGGCGTGTCACCGGTGATTTCGCGAAAAAGGCCGCCATGGTTGGTACGACGAAGCTCACATTTCCAGCACCCATGCCCCTAATGGCCTGCGCCGGGCTGGCACCGGGAACTCGCGTAAAATGTTTATACTTTGGATTGAGACTGTTGTCCCCCCAATTGTAATGTTCGGATTCAAATCCGCCGGGAAATCGCAGCAGGGTTACGCCGGTATTGTGTACGAGGCTTTTACAAAATGAGTGGAATCTCGTTGCGGGAACCCAGTACCAACTGTTGTTGGCACCGAACAGGTGGGGACTGATGGGTATGCCGGCACCCGTATCAATATCAATGAATCCAGATTCACGGGAGGCATCGGCGTGTTCCAGGCCCGGTGCAGTCAGTAGCGCTTTAACGGGACTGGTCGCCAGCGGTACCGGTCGCTCTTCGGCACGGGAAATTTGACGGCCCAGTTCGCTGGTGACGCAACCGGCGAGTGATATTCCAAACAATCTACGACTTATTCCGCGTTGGCCAAAGGGCATACTTGAGACCCCATAGGTGAACATCAATATACCATCAGGCTGATTCTACCCGGTGCGGAGATTGCACGGAAGTTACCGTCTGTCCAAATGAATGTAATATCGGGGCAGGCGGAATTCGGTGTTCCGGATGTCAACCACAGGGTAAAAGTATTTCGCCGTATCGGAGGCTTCGCGCCGGGGTAATTTAGAATGCTTAGCCGCAACCGCAAGAGCGCATAAAGTCCTTCATAAATCGTCTTGTGGTGATGTCCCTTGGGGCGTCGGCTTGCCGGAGGAAAGCCCGCCACGCCTGCGTGGACGGCCTGAATCCGGTGGCACTGATTAACTCATTGGGCAAGCTCGGTGGCGGCCTGGCCAACATGGCCCGCAGCGCTCCGAGAACAGATGTTTTCTGGTTTGTAAATTCCGGATATTTATTTTTTGCGGCATTGAGTCACTCCATTAAAAGTTGTGGTTTTCAAGTCCCTGTCGCGGTGGCTTTAGTGTTCGGTGCGAGGGTCATCCTCGCTGTATCTTTTCGGGCGAGACGTCCGACCCCCAAGGTGGTTTGGCCCGCGGCCATAGTGGCTGTCTGCCGCCAGCGTTGCGTTGCTTCCAGCGTATGCCAATACCCTTATGCCAACGCCCGCAGGTCGCCGGGTGTCTGATTTGCTTAATCATAAACTTCGGCCTGATAACCGCTCATCGGGGACGTTATGCGATTAATGGGGCTGTGAATCAGGCCATTTGCCTATCGGCCGAAAAATTGGCTGCTTATTTCCACCGACCGCATTTTTTTTCCGCAAGCCCGCAATGCCTCCGGCGAAATTGCGCAAATACCAATTGGAGCCAGTGGCGACATCTATTGGTTAAGAATAATTCGTGCATTCCTATGCCACATTTCGGGCTTCGCCCGGCGGAAAGCGCGGCCGCGGGTGGCGGTATCCCATTCCGCGGCAGTCCAAGCCCGTGCGGCTCTGGCATCCATGGCCGGAGCAGGCGCGGATGGAAGAAAATCAGACTCCGAACTGGACAATGGTCGGCGGTTGAACGGGCATACGTCCTGACAAATATCGCATCCAACGATAAAGCCAGCCTGCCGAATGGATTCATGAAGCTCCGGCGGTATATCGCCGCGGTTTTCGAGCGTCTGATAGCTGATGCAGCGCATCGCGTCGAGCCGATAGGGTGTCAACGCGGCCGTTGGGCATGCATCCAGACAACGCGTACAGGTTCCGCAGCGATCCAATTGCGGCTGGTCCGGAGGAAGCAGCAATGATGTCACCAATTCCCCCAGCACAAACCAGGAACCGTGCCGCGGATGAATCAGCAGCGTGTTTTTTCCCATCCAGCCAAGGCCTGCGCGCACCGCCAATTCCCGTTCGGAACATGGACCAGTATCCACATATATTCGTGATTCAAAAGATACATTTATTTCCCGGCGGATCAGCCTTTCAAACTGTCTAAGACGCGCATACAACACACGGTGGTAGTCCCGTCCCCAGGCATAGCGGGCGATTTTCGCCGGAACATGATTGGCATTCTCCGATCCGGGCTGGTTCAAACTCAGTTCAACCGGCTGTTCCGCACTGGGTGCTGGATTGGATGGCGTGTAATAGCTCATGGCGACACAAATCACACTTTGCGCCCAGGGCAGGACCGCGCGAAGATTTATGCGACCCTCGGCGGTGCGAGCCAGATAATTCATCTGCCCAAACGAACCGGATGCAATCCAGCTGCGCAGATAATCGGCATGAGAGCTTTCCTCAACCGGTGCCACGCCGACAAGATCAAACCGCATTTCGGAGGCGATTTGCCGAAGGCGGCCAGCAATTAAATCCGGATTCGGTGTGGTCAGATTGGCCGCGGAACTTAGCGTCCCCCCCACCTGGGAGCTGTCTTGAACGGAATCGGATGGCTTGGCTGTCACGCGATCTTCTTTCAATCTGGCTTAGGCGGGTCTGGTTGCCGGACGGGATCAACCTGCTTGACGTGCACAAAATGACGCGGCTCCAGAACGGATTCTGGCTTTTCGTCAGGGACGGCGGCCAAAAGATCTTCCGGCGCAGGTTCATCCATACCAAGCCGGGCGACGGCCTCCGGGTCATCAAATTTTTCCAGGGCCGCGGTATTCAGACGATCAATGGTTGGCGTTTTAATATCCCGGAGTGCGGAATTTTGCGCATTCACCAGCCAGTAACGCACCGCAAACCAGATAAAAATCATCAGAGTCAGCAGTCCCACCAGAACCAGTGTGGTCCAGGTTCCGATATCCAAGGCAAGAATCGTTTCCATTACAACCACCCCTTTGTCCAGAATCACTCCAGTATCCCTATTCAATTGAATGCTATTACAACCGAAATGCCGGCCGCTGCAAAATGTGAAGCGGACGGATGCATCTGGGCGGGATATGCCTTAAATCACGTGCCGATTGCGTGGCACAGGCGAATAAGGCTGTTTGCGCAATAGATATAACCCGCAGCCGCGGCGATGGTGTGACCGATGCAGAACCATGTCGGGTGGCCAGCAGGGCAGACGAATCGCCCGACCGCCACAGGCGGCGATTAGATATTGGCCTGACGAACATGGTCCACAATCTGGCGAAGAAAGGCGATGTCCGCAGCGATCTGACGGGTGGAAACTTTGGCCAGTTCGCGTTCAATAACAATTGGACCATGGTAGGAACGCGACACAAGTACCCGAATAACATCCGCCAGTCGCGCATCGCCCTGACCAAGGTTGGCATCCTTGCCGCGCCAACTGTCGGCCACCGGGCGGGGATGAAGTTTGCAATCTTTGGCGTGGAAATGTTTAATCCATGGTGCCAGGACAAGCGCGGCGGTAACCGGATCGCCCTGCCCATAAAGCAGAATATTGGCGGGATCGAAATTTATCCCGACATGATCCCTTCGGAGTCGCTCCATGGTGGTGGCAAGTGTTTCCGGGGACTCCTGGCCACTTTCAAAAAGCAAACTGACACCTTGCCCCGCAACCTCATCACTTACATGCATCAGGCGGCTTAAAAAATCAGCATACGCGACTCGATCGCGCGGTGCCGGAATAAAACCAACATGGGTTGAAAGATATCGGATGCCAATTTTCTTGCATATTTTTGCGGCGTCCACAGTTCGCTTGAGCCGTTTTATGAACACATTTTCAGGGACATAGCCGCCCGTTTTTCGAATGCTGGCCAGCGAAGAATAGTCCTCGCCGGGAAAGGCGATCATCGCGGCGGTAGGAACCATGGTGTTTTTTTTCACTGCGGAAATCCATGTGTTCCGCCGAGCGGCAGGCGCGGCAAGAACAGGACCAAGGGCCAGGTGTACGGCGCGAAGGTCCAGTTGACTCAGGACGGCGCGGATACGGGGAATCTGACTGCTGCCGATAGACCAACTGCACAATCCGATTTCAAGCGGGGCTAATTCAACTGGCATAACCGTCCTCGGATTTAGGTAAAAACCGTTCCTGATGGACTACAATATCCTTGGTTTGGGACTCCATGGCAAATCCAAGGAAAAAAAATATGAATGCCGCCGCTCTTATGTTCGACAGGTTTCGGTGGTCTTGGCAACGCTGGAAAAAAATGCAACCGCAATACCGCTATCGGAATAGAAGGTCGCCATTTCAGCCTGCCGTGAGGCCTGTATTCGGAAGGCGGTCTATTTACTCGGATATGACCGAAGAAGGATTACGGATTTGCCAAGCGGCATTTTGTGACAGGCCGCCACCTGTTGCAGACAGACCGGGGTATGCGGTCGCATCGGCAACGGACTTGTATTTTTCCTTAAACGTGCTACATTTTCTGTTAACTAGGGATTACGCATCGTTCTGTTGCGTGCGGGTATCGGCGTATTGGCTTGACAGGCATATCTCTATTCTTGCCTTATTCAGGCCGCATTATGAAGGATCGGTTCACATGATTTTGCCATACAATTGGAAGGAAAGTCTGAAACCCGGAAATTTACGCGATACAATTAACCGGAACTCCGCAGTGGTCAGCATTGTGGCGGTTGTGGTTATTATTGTGGTACTGGCGCTATCCATCCGCAGTTTTATGGGTGGCGGATCGACGACCGGGGTGCCATCCAGGGCTTATTATTGGGATACCAGCAATGGCACATTGCATATTCGCCCAATGACGGATTATCCTCCGCTGACCGGCGCAACGGGCAAGCCGACGTTGGTTCAGGCATACTTTTATGCCTGCGGAAGCTGCTCAGATAAAAAGCTTGCCTATCTCCAGGAATATTCGCCGCAGGCCAAGGCTATGCTGGACAAAATGATTAAGGGTGGACAGGCGGGAAAACCGGGAGGATTCAGCCCGATGGCCGAGGAGGCAATGATGTCTCAGAATTCGGTGCTGGTGCGTTCTCCGGCTAAAGGATCGCCTTGGGTGCCGTTGAACAGTCCGCAAGGTCAACAAGTTACTACGCCGCCGACATGCCCGGGCAGCCAAACATTGAAGATATGTTCCCCAAACTAGAATTTTAATACTGTATTTGCGAAATTATAGGTTAAAGGAAGCCATTGGCGAAAGGACGGCGGGACGGGCAACGGGCCACGTCAGCCGTGCCGCATAGTTACGGATGTGTTGACTGAAAACGGCTGGTGATTGCTGTTTGCGGCAATTAACTTCAGGAATCACAGCTTCATTTTCTATGGGCTTGATTTTTCGGACAGTTTGAGCT
>JAJZOA010000303.1 GCA_021852225.1 Planctomycetota bacterium | reverse complement strand
TTGTCGGCAACTGTTTTCGCGGAGCCAGCCGCGTCAGCCAAGCCTGCACATCAGTGGCACCCGGATTGTTCAATTCGCTTTCCAGAGGCGCGCTAAGGGCGGTAATGGCTTTGCGGATTTGGGCCGGTGAAGGCGATGCCGTCGCGCTGGCCTGACTGGCCGAAACCAGGTCCGCGGCGAGTTTTGGCAGCACATTGGCAATGGCACCGGCGGCAATCATCTGGTCGGCTTCAGACAGGCCATTAAAATGCGAAACCTGAGCGGTCATGGCTTGCAAGCCGCCGGAAAAAAAGCCGCGAATATTAAAATATCCGGCATCTATGGATTGTCCGCCAAGTCCTGGAAAAATATCCGTACCTTCCGCGATGGGGTTGGTAATCAGTTCCAGTCGCCCGCCGACCAGCGAATCGGGATTGTCCAGACTGATGGTCCGCAGGGCGCCCTGGTCAATCTGATAAGTCACTTCCAAGGATTGTTGCGAATCCAGCCGAAGCACCGACGCGTTGGAATCAATCGCGTAGGCACCCAGATTGATATTGGATATTCCCTGAATTCGGGCGGCCATAGCCATATCTGTGGTGATAGCCGTGTGGGGACCGACGGCCAGACTCCAGGGTGATTCATTGTAATAATGCACATGAATATAAACAGGACGTCCATAATCTGGAAAGCGATGCGGCCAGTGCACACTGACGAGCACCATATTCGACGGATCGTATACCGCGTGAAGCATGCGCGAAGGATACCCGCGGGCCTGAACCGCAAGCGCGTTGCCGGCGGCACTGGAAGACAGGTGAATTCGCAGGGTGCGTGCGGTCTGCGCGATGGCCAATGCCGTCGGCAGCGGCGGCGAATGCCGCCAGAGCCCAAGCAGTAAAGCGGTGGCCGCTTTTTTATGACCCAAAGCGGCTTTAGCCTCCGCCAATCCGATGACCGCATAAGGGTCAGTCAGGCCCGTTTGGAATTTTTCGGCCGCTGCCTGCATATTGCCCTGCCTTAGAAGTTGCCAGCCGCGTAAGCGGGCGTAAAGGGCCGGGGCGGCGGCGAGCGGCTTTTGCATTGCCGCCACGTGTGCCGCAATATTCGCGGGGAGCTTGTTCTGATAGACCAGTTGCAGCCATAGCGCATCGGCCTTCAGCCGCGCGCTGCCGGGGTGGCTTTTCAGCTCGGCCGCCAGGCGAGCTTCAATTCGCGCCAGGAGCTTGGCCGGACGGGTATCGGCAATCGGTTTGCCATTGGAATATTCCGCCAGGGCAATCAGAAGAACAGAGGTGGCCGGCTTTTTAAATGCCAGCAATTCGTCCAGATAGGGGCGCACCTTGTCCTGCTGGGCGGCAATGGCCCAATAGGCCGCAAGATCTGATGGCAGGCCCGAACCCAGAGCGGTGTGGCTCTGCTGGTATTCGGCAATTGCGGCATTGGCCCATTTTGCGGCCAGGCCATAATGCCCGGCGGCCGCCAGCAGATGCGCAATACCGACCATTGCATCCGGCTGGAATGGGTCGCAATGGAGGGTATGGAGGTAACAATAAAGAAGCTGGTGTGCGGGCGCGTGGCTTTTCCGCAAAGCCAGTGTCAGTTCCTGCCAAGCCGCCAGATTGGACGAATTAAGCCTGACGGCTTCCACAAACATGAGGTTCGCCGCATGGTGATGCGCCTGGGCATTCAACAGCAGCCCGACGCGCAGCGCCAAAGCGCTTTTGATTTGCGGATTCAGGTTGTTCTGGGCCATTGTTTTGCGGTAAATACGAATCCGTTGGGAGACAGTCTGGGCACCGGCCGCCAGCGAATCCAGAAATTTCAGTTGGGCCGCCAGATTGTCCGGCTGCAGATTAACCATTTTCAAGAGTGCCGCGCGTTCAATACCGGTGCGGTGCAACGCCCGCGCGGCCTCGGCCAGAAGCCGCAAAACGGTGGCGGAAGCTGGATCCAGTTCCTGAGCTTTTTGCAGCAAAACCAGCGATTCGCGAGCCGCCAGCCCGGGCGGCAATTGAAGGTTGCGACCCGCGGCTCGGGCATCATCCACCAGTTGGCCCGCCAACAGACTTTTTGCGCGACCGGTCGCCGGTCCCTGGGCATGCAGATTAACACCGCCTGCAAACAAGGCCGCACTGCAGACCGTGGCGATTATCCATTGCCGGTGAAACATGTTTTTCATTGAATAACCCTTCGCCTATAAATTCCGCGACACCATTTTTACGTTCATGCACGACTGAAGTTCGGGCAGTAGATTGCCAGTCGCCGGGCCGGTCTGGCCTGCCGCGCGGCGCTGTGACCGTATTTTAACCGAAGAGATGCCGATTGGGCACTCTTGGGGTATTGGCCCGGCAATGGGGCTGCCAAATATTATGGCGGGGGCCAAAACGCGCCAATTGAGCGGCAAATGAAGTGACACACGATCCCCGACGGCCTGCAGCAGCGGAGCATCCCGATTCATCCGGGCAGGCCATAAAAAGCCATTGATCCGCCAGAAAAATTGCCGGCACGCGGAAATGGCCAATATTTACGGGCTGGCGGAATCTATTCCATATTGTTATAAAAACTTGTTACGGCAGCTTCCTCATCAGTGGCCGATTCTTCTGTGAAGGGTACTTCATGCACCATTACATTGCCCACACTTTGGCCACACTGCTGGCTATCAGCCTGCTTTTCGTCGCCAGCCCCAAACCGTCGCGACTGCAAACCGGAACCATGCGCAGCCCAACCGGGGCTACTTTTGCCATCAACAGCCGATTCATCAGTCTTAATGGCCGGCCCTGGATACCCACGACCGGTGAATTTCATTATGGCCGCTACCCGCAGCGCGAATGGTATAAAGAGCTTCTGAAAATGAAGGCAGGCGGGGTCAATGTGGTTTCCACCTATGTCTTTTGGATATATCAGGAACAACAACCGGGTGTTTGGAACTGGCGCGGCAGAAGATCACTGCGGATATTTTTGCTGGACTGCAAAAAAGCCGGCCTGTTTGCCATGGTTCGCATGGGACCCTGGGCACATGGCGAGGTTCGCAACGGCGGCATTCCGGATTGGGTGTTGCGCACCGGCTGCCGCATTCGGTCCACCGACCCGCGATTCATGAAACTGGCCAACGGGTTGTATCACCAGATCGCCATACAGATGAAAGGTCTGCTTTGGAAACAGGGCGGACCGGTGATTGGCGTGCAGATGGACAACGAAACAGGGGACACCGCCTATCTATATGCTCTTAAAAAGCTGGCCATCAAAAATGGAATTGATGTTCCGTTTTATACCATGACCGGTTGGAGCCGCTTCAATCATCTGGGCAATCAACTCCAGCCCATGTTTGGCGGCTATCCGGTCGGATTCTGGACCGGCTCTACCCGTGCCAACCGATACGTTTACCGGTTCGCCGTGGCTCCAACTTATCCCACAAAATCCCCTTTCCATGGGTTTCCGTACACGACCTGCGAAACCGGCGGCGGCATGGCTTCCAGTTATGCCCATCGCACCCTGGTCAATGGCCCGGACATTGCCGCCTTTGCCATGATGGAAATCGCCAACGGTTCCAACTGGCAGGGCTTTTATATGTACCATGGCGGTTGGAACCCGCGCGGCGACAGGCCTTACTATCTGAATGAATACCATGGTCCAAAATGGTCCAATGAAATGCCGCTTATTAATTATGATTTTCAGGCACCCCTGGGAGCCTGCGGCCAGCAAAGGCCACAATACCGGCTGCTGCGGCAGCAGGCACTTTTTACACATGATTTTGGCGCAATGCTTGCGCCCATGCCTGCGGCGGCCCCCGCGCACCTGCCCGCCGGCCTGCACGACACAGCCACCCTTCGTTGGGATGTGCGATCCAATGGCCGCGCAGGCTTCATCTTTTTCAATAATTATATCTACGACCATCCCCTGCCGGCCAAGAAAAATATTCAATTCAACCTGCAGACAACCGCAGGCAAACTTCGCGTGCCGGATCATCCGATTACCATCGGCAAGGGAATTTTCGGCTGGTGGCCGTTTAATTTGTCATGTGGCGGTCAGCTTATTCGCTATGCGACGGCTGAACCGCTGTGCCATATCCGGGCGGGCGGCCGGCTTTATGAAATTTTCAGTGCCACGGCCGGCGTGGCACCGGAATTTGTTATTCGGTCCGGAGCGCCGGTCAAAACCCTGGGCGGCACTCTTAGCACGCTGCCGGGCGGTTATGAAAAAATCAGTGGCATAAAGCCGGGAACCGGTATCGCCTTTTCCGTTCGTATTCATACGCGGGCCGGCGCGCTGCAGCAAATCGCATTTATTGTTTTAACGCCACAGCAGGCGCTGGACCTGACAAAAATAACATTTGCCGGACGGACACGTTGTGTGATTTCGACGGCGGAATTATTGCCCGGCAGACAGCGGCTGCGGTTGGAAACGACTCATTCCCAAGGCGGTTCGCTGGCGATATTGCCGAAGGTGAACATATTACATATCAACGGTTCGGTGGCCGTGGGCATTCCGGATGGCGCCTTCGTGCAATATAAGTTGCCCGCCAGCCACGCCAACGTTGAGCCAGTGAAACTGCAATTCGTGCGCGCCGCGAACTTGACAGGCGCGGCAAAATTATTGTCACGGCAGCCCCACCAATGGACGCATGCAGACTGGCGAAATGCGGCGCTTTGGCGGATATCCATCCCGCCTGCGGACCGCGGGTCGCACCTTATATTGCGAATTCATTATCTGGGAAATGTGCTGCATGTGCGAAGTGGCGGCAAGCTGCTGGTGGATGATTTTTATCATGGCAAGCCACTGGATGTGCCCCTTTGGCGGATCGCTCCGACCAATCGCGGCCGTGTGGATATTCAGCTTATGCCGCTTTACCCGCATTTTCGCGTCATTATGCCGCCACAGGTTGATATCAGATTTTCCGGTGCCCAGCCATTATGCCAGGTGTCGGGCGTAACAGTCCTCCGACAGCGGATCATCGACTGCGCAACCGACGCCGCGGCAGGCAGCGCGGTGCGGCCATAAGAAACTTTGATTTGCCGAATCTTGCGGCATCGGAATTTCGCCCTTTGTGCGGTAACCGGAAAACGACGATGGAAGAAACATATTAACCAGAGGTCTGTGGTCAGAGTAAATGTCCCGTCCGGATATTGGAAAAAGGATACGTGGCTTTCAATGGAACGAAGTCGCCGCGGATTATTTCGACCCAGCCGTTGTGGATAGCCCGGTAAAATAACCTGCCAATAACGACTCGGACGATTGATTTGTGTCCGCGAATGAGACCGGCCCCGGCAATTACCGCGGCTGCGCGCCGAAGCGGCCAAAGCGGGAGGCCAATGTCGGCAAAACCAGTAGATTCAACAATGTGGAAGTAAACAGCCCCCCCACAATGACTTGCGCCAGTGGGCCTTCGATTTCCCGCCCCGGAGCGCCGCTTCCCAAAGCCAAAGGCAATAATCCCAGAGCGGCAACCAAGGCTGTCATCAGAATCGCCGGCAGGCGGTCCACCGCCCCCTCTATGGCAGTGGTGGAATTCCAGGTTCTTCCTTCCTGCCTCACCAGGTGCTGATAATGCGACATCAGCATTATGGAATTGCGGAGCGTTATTCCAAACAGTGTAATAAAGCCGATCATCGCACCAATGGAAAGTTCCCCACCACATATCCAAATCATCAGAATGCCTCCAACCAGCGCCAATGGCAAATTGATCAGCAGCAGCATGACATTATTAAAATATTTAAGTACCACAAACAGCAGCAGCAGAATGCCGATTAGAGCGATGCCTGAATGAATCAGAAGATCATGTTCCGCTGTGGTGGCGGCCGCGGCCGAACCGGTGAAATTCACCACCACGCCGGCGGGAAGATGAAGTCTGGCCACCGCCTGGCGTGCCGCGATGACATATTGCTCCGCCGTGACGCCTTGAAGATGGATGTTAATCATCTGGGCTCGCTGGCCATTGATATGAGAAATGCGGTAAAAGCCGGGGCCTTCATAAATTCTGGCCACATCGGCCAGGGAAATCCATGTGCCACCTGGAGTGCGAATCGGCAGTTGACCGATACTCGAAACGCGCGATGTCAGGCCGGGAGCAATGGTCACAAGCACCGGCCAGGCGCGGGTACCATGGTAGACGTGTCCCACCAATCGCCCGCGAAGCAGCATGTGAACACGGGTCATGACGGTCATGGGGGAAAGCCCCCATCGCTGCAATTGATCACGGCGAAGTTTTACCTGAATTTCCGGAGCGTTCCAGGCAGTTTGCGGGGAGACGCTGCGCGCTCCGGGAACTTTTCGTAATGCCGCCGTCAGCAGGCGAGAGGCTTGCTCAATAGCGCTGAAATTATTGCCTATCACCTGCACCGCAACCGGAGCGCCGGACCCGGAAATCGTTTCATTGATGCGCTCGGATAGAACCGTGTTGTAATACAACAGCACGCCGGGAAATTGCTTTATCAAACGAGCCATCGCCGCATGAAATTTCCGTGCCTGTGAGGGCGAAAGAGCTTTCAGCCGAATCAAATATTCGCTGTATTGCGGTCCCAGAATATCGCCAGCCAGCGCGGGCTTTCCAGTTCGCTGTTCAATTTGCTGAATATACGAAATGTTGCGCAAATCCGCGGTAATCCGATTGCCCAGGGCAATGGACTGCTCCAGCGATGAACCAGCCGCCAGCGCCAGATGCACCACATAATTACGCTCGTTCAATCGCGGAAGAAAGGCAACCTTTAGAAAAGGTGTCAGCGCCAGGCCACCCAGCGTGACAGCGGCCACCAGCACCATAATGACAATGCGATGGCTTTCCACCGACGTAAGAAGCCGCCGATAACCGGTTTTCAGATGGCTGGTCAGCCACGCATCATGCCGCCT
>JAJZOA010000290.1 GCA_021852225.1 Planctomycetota bacterium | reverse complement strand
GAAATCAGGTTGGCCGCACGCTGGATTTTATTGCCCAGGAAATGCTTCGGGAGACCAATACGATTGGCAGCAAGTGCGGCGACGGCCAGATTGCCCGGCTTACCGTGCAAATTAAAGGCACGATTGACCGGATCAAGGAACAGATTCAGAATGTGGAATAGACCGCGGCCCGAGTGGTGAAAAATATGAAACGAAAACACCAAAAATCTCCAGGACTTCTGCTTTTTGTATCCGGCCCGTCCGGAGTCGGCAAATCGACTATTTGCCGGCAATTGGCCAAAGTGCTGCCGGCGCAGTTTGCGGTCTCCGCGACCACCCGCCAGGGCAAGCCCCAGGACAAATTTGGCAAGAAGTATCTTTTCGTAAATGAGAATAATTTCAAGAAGCGCATTGCCCGCAAGGAGTTTCTTGAGTATGCTAATGTATTCGGGTTTTGGTACGGCACGCTGAAAGCACCCGTGCTTAAAGCCTTGGCCGCGGGCAAAATTGTGCTACTGGAAATTGATGTCCAGGGCGGTTTGCAGGTGTTTGACCTGTTTCCGCAGGCCGTCGGAATTTTTATATTGCCTCCCAATCCGGGGGAACTTGTGCGAAGGCTGGAATCCCGTGGCCGCGACGATCCGGCAGCCATTGAAAAGCGCATTTCCGAGGCGCGCCGCGAAATAAGAACGGCTAAGGCTTCGGGGGCTTACCGCCTGATGGTGGTCAATGATGCCCTTGTCCCGACGATTCACCTGCTGACCGGCTTTGTGCAAGGGTATCAGCAGGGAAGGCTGGATACAATGCGGAACGGCCGTACATAAACCCTAAACGACAGGAGTTTTTAACCCATGATTGAAGCAATCAAAAGCGATGACATTGTTCATAAACTTGGCGGCCGATTTAAACTTTGCGCTTTAGTGCAGAAGCGCTGGGTTGAAATTTTGAACGGCGCCCGCCCGCTGGTGGAACGCCGCGGCCGCACGGATTTAGAAGTCGTTATTGACGAAGTGCTGCAGGGAAAAGTCGGCATCGACTACGATAAATCCCCTAACATCACCCGGCCCGACGAGGCGCTGGGCCGCAAGAATTAACCGGAGCATAGCCCGGTGAATTCTTATTCCATCTGATCGGTTATCCGCGCATAAGGAATTCGCCATCATGAACGCGGCACCTGAAAGTTCTGCGCCGGGCGTTTCGCTGCTTGTCTGCGTATGCGGCGGAATAGCCGCCTATAAAGTGTGTCACGTTGTGAGTTACTTTTCACAGCGCAACGTGGCGGTGCGCGTCGCGATGACCGCCGAAGCCAGACGGTTTGTTGGGCCAATGACATTTGAGGCCCTGTCGGGCCGACCGGTCATTGGTGAATTGTGGGAAATATCCGAAGCAAGTGACCCGCAACATATCAATCTGGCCCAGCGATCCACCCTTATCCTTGTGGCACCGGCAACGGCCAATATTCTGGCCAAGCTGTCCCATGGCATAGGTGATGACCTGGTAAGCACTGTGCTGGTGGCGGCAAGCCCACAACGCATTGTGCTGGCTCCGGCCATGAATGAAGCCATGTGGAATAATCCGGCAACTCAGGCCAATGTCCGCACACTTGCTGACCGCGGCATGACTTTTATAGGGCCGGAGAGCGGCTGGCAGGCCTGTCGCACGATTGGAGCAGGCCGGATGAGCGAGCCTGAAACTCTGATTGCGGCGCTGGCCGCGCACCTGAATGTCTGATATCCGCGGCGGTGCCCAGTATCATAATCGGCGTGCTGCCGGAACCCGGTTTGTCGTGGCAGCAGCATTTATTTCCGCTGTTTTCGCGATGGGGCTCAGGAATACCGCGGCACATGGGAATTCAGAATTTACAATTTTCGATACCCACAGTGGTTCTTGTAACCGCCGGTAGAAACCAGTATGATACCGGGTCTGTTTATTTGGGGCCGAAATGTGGCCTCTGTTGAACTCAAGCGGAGAATTCGCAATGTCGCTGGATATCAGCCTTAAGGGAAAAAGTTCACTGGAGCGCCACCGCAACGTACTTAAGCGTTCGGAACGGGTGGCTGTGCTGGAAGATAATGACAAATGGACCGAGGAAAAATCCAGCGTGTTCGGACTTGTGAAGGTCGGTCACCGCAAGGCCGTAGCCGCCAAGAAGGCACCCAAAGCCGCTGAAGCCGGTGCGACTGTGGCCGCTCCGGGTGCGGCTCCGGCAGCCGGTGCCGGAACTGCGGCAAAGGCTGCTGCGCCAGCCCCCAAAGGCAAAAAATAAGCCATCTGTCCGCATCTGCGGAGAACACCACGTGTCTGCTCGAAGGGTTCAACCCGCGTCCCGGCTCTGGAGCCTTCGCACTGTATTGCTTGTGAGCGCCGCTTTCCTTGCTGGAATCTGGTTGGGGTTGCGCGAAGCGAATCTCCGGCGACCGGCCATCCAAGTTGGTGCCGGCGGGTCAATGCAAGTCTATTTTTCGCCGGATGGTGGTGCCACCCGCAAGCTCGTTTCGCTTCTTGATAGCGCCCGCAAGACGGTTGAAGTTCAAGCCTACAGTTTTACCAGTCGGCCGCTGATTCGCGCGCTGATAGCCGCCAGCCATCGTGGCGTCGCGGTGACAATCATTCTGGACCGCTCGCATATGGAGCGGAAAAATTACCGCACGCATCACTGGCAGCGCAAAATAAGTGCGGCCCTGCAGGCCTTTTATTCGGCGGGAATTGCGACATACATTGACGACCGGTATCTGATTGCGCATAACAAAATAATGCTGATTGATGGTCAAACCATTACCACCGGCAGCTTTAATTTCAGTTATGCCGCCGCCCATTTCAATGCCGAAAACTTGCTGGTTATTCAGGACGTGCCGGAACTGTTTGCCCGCTACCAGAAGAATTTTGCCTACCATGTCCAGACCAGTCAGCGCTATACGCCGGGGCTGGTGTTGACACATCAGTTCCACTGGCCACACCATCAATAAGCTGAAATAAGTGGACGGAACCACCGATGGAACATGGCCCATGTTCCGCAGACATTGCGCGGCGTGCCGCGAGCATCAGTCGGGGGATTTATCCGGCCCGTTATTTTTCTACTTTGCAGGCAGGCCTTTTTTCCTTTGTGCGGTTAAAGTATGGGATATGGCTTCAAGAACCATAGAAAACTACCTTAAGCAGCTATATCTGGAACAGCAGGAGACCGCCAACCGTTCGGTACCCCTGGGCCGCGTGGCGGTGCGGGTTGGCGTAACGGCCGGAACCGCGACGACCATGATCAAGGCAATTGCCCATTCCGGCTTGGCCCGCTATGTCAAACGGGGCGGCGTGCGCTTGACCCGTCAGGGAGAGGAGTTGGCCATTCTGGTTCTGCGGCGACATCGGATCGTGGAGTTGTTTCTGGTGCAGGCGCTGGGAATGGATTGGGCCGACGTGCATGAAGAAGCCGAGGAACTTGAGCATGTTATTTCTGACCGCGTGCTTGAGAAAATGGATGCTTTATTGAATCATCCGGTTGTAGACCCGCATGGCGATCCAATTCCTGACAGCAAAGGCCGACTGAGCGGGGGCCAGACCAAGTTACGCCCTAATCTGGTCGCCAGTGAACCGGGCAGATCGGTGCGCATTGCTCGTGTGCTGGATCAGAGCCGAAGCTTTTTAACGTTCGCCCGTGGGCATGGTCTAGCCCCTGGTGCATTGGTGACGGTACTCGGCGTGGACGCTGGGGCGCAGGCGGTGGTGGTGGAGTCCGCCGGGTTTCCCGCGGTGACACTAAGCTTCACCGTGGCGGCAAAATTTGAACTTGTGTAACAGCTGCGGTACGGCGGCTTGAATTGCCCCGTCCTGGCGACAAAGGAGTCCGCATGGAACGTGAAGTTGGATTCATTGGTCTGGGCCGAATGGGCTCGCCCATGGTTGAAAACCTTCTGAAGGCGGGCATTGGCGTGCGCGTGTTCAATCGGTCGAAAGATAAAACGGGCAAGGCCGGGCTGGCTGGTGCTGTGGTATGCAATTCCGCTGCGGATGTGATCCATCCCGGCGGTGTGGTATTCACGATGCTGGCCGATGATGCGGCTCTACAACAGTCCTTTACGCCGGAATGTGTGGCGCGCCTTGGGCGAGGCGGTCTGCACATTTCCATGAGCACCGTTGCCCCGGCAACCGCGACAGCGATGGCGACTATGCACCAGGCCGTCGGGGCTTCTTATGTCGCTTCGCCTGTGTTCGGCGGCCCGGAACAGACCGCCGCGGCGCAATTATGGATTTGCGTGTCCGGCGACGCCGCAGCCAAAGTCCGGGCGCGGCCACTGCTGGAAAAACTGGGACGCGATGTGGAAGATATGGGTGAAAACCCAGCCGCGGCGAATGTGGTCAAACTGTGCGGAAATTTTTTAATTGCCGCCGCCACCGAGGCGCTTTCCGAAGCGTTCACTGTGGCGGAAAAACAAGGAGTTGATCTGACCGCAATGAACCGGCTTTTATGCGAAAAGCTTTTCGGAGGTGCGGTTTACCAGCGCTATGGTTCACGCGTGCTTTCACGCCAGCATCTGCCAGCCGGGTTTCAACTGCTGCTGGGCCTGAAAGATATGCGCCTTACGCGCGCAATGGCGGATGGTGCCCGCGTACCCATGCCGTTGGCGGATATGGTGTTTAACCGGCTTCTGAGTCAGGCTGCCAAAGGTCAGGGGGACTTGCACTGGACTGGTCTGGCCAACGGTGCTCGTGAAGATGCCGGCTTGCCGGCATAAGGGTACTGCTGTATCCGGTTTGCGGTGGAATTAAACCGTCAAACCATTTCACTTAAATAGCGAACCGCAGAGGGCACATCCATATCCGATACATCTACCACCACATCCGCCAGGGCCGCGTAAAGCGGGGCGCGTTGCGCCAGAAGACGGCGAACTTCGTCCAGGCCGCCGCGGGCGGTTAAATTGGGCCGCGTGGCCGCGGTTTGCGTGTCGGCCTGTATGCGGGCAAACAGCACCTCGGCCGGGGCCGAAAGCCACACCACGCGGGAGTTGCGCTTCAGCATGGTCACGTTCTCGCGGCGAAGCACCGCGCCGCCGCCAGCGGAAATGACCATATCATCGCGTGCCGCGGCTTCCTGAACCGCTGCGGTTTCCAGGTCGCGAAAGCCGCTTTCCCCCACCTGTTCAAACAATTCGCGAATGCTTTTGCCGGACCGGCTGACCACCAGGTCGTCGGTATCCACAAAGCCGAGCCCGAGCCGCGCCGCCAGGCCCCGACCAATGGTGGACTTTCCAGAGCCTCGATACCCAATCAATACAATATTCATCAGCCTGTAACCAGCACAAATCGGCAATCAAATGGAAGCGACTGTTCGCGGCTGAACCGGTAGCACGCGGCCGAACCGGGTCCGCCGCAAAAATCACCAAATCCGCACGTCAGTTTACCACACCAATGGTCAGCAGCAGATTCGCGTAAATGCGCTGTTCTCCGGTGGCGATGGTCAGGCACACATCAGGCGAGGCGGCCTGATCATAAAATTTGAATCTTTCCAGGCCGCGAAGCTTTACACCAATTCCCGCCGCCGAAAATATTTGCCTGAATTCGTCGAAAATCGGCGGGTCTTTTTTCATGGCGTATGGCCCGGTTCGGTTGGGCAGCATGACGGCGGCGTCCTCAATCGGAATAACCTTGACCAATGCGTCCAGCACCTGCGTGACCGTAAGCAGTCCGGGGGCTAAGTTCAGGAAAACCAATGAACTGTTAGGTCCGCAGCGCGTGGAATGCGGAAAATTTCCATCGGAAATCAAGACCCGGCTGGAATGACCCGCCTGGCCAAGAGCGTTTAGAATTTCCGGGTGAAGCAGTGAACCTTTAAGCATCGAAAAATTCCTTCCTGTTTTCTACGCAACACATTTTTGTGTGGGTCAAAAAGCCAGAGTGGAATTTTAACATAGCGGCGCAAATCCGGCACCTGTCGCCGCCCTACGCACTGCGCAGCGGTCTGCCAATTTTACCAGCGATAGCCAAAATAGATTGTCAAATGCTAAAAAACATTGTGTTGGGCGAAAGTTTGTCGGTAGGCAAAAGAGAAGCCAAAGATCGGCTCGTAAAAATCGACAAAGAAGAGTTTATTAAGCAGATGCAGGTGGATTTTGCCGCCACGATGAAGGCCGTTGCCGGGGCGGCGAACGCCGCTCCTGATGGGCGATTAATCAACGGGTCAGAGGAAGCATGCCGCGAGGCGCTTGGACAATTCCGGCTCAAGGGTATGAAAATAGGCTCAGGACCGACAGAATCCTCATGCAAGTCAGAAGCCCGGCGACTTAAGGGTATCGGTATGCGGTGGAAGCAACGCAACGCCGACGGGATGCTGGCATTGGAAGCCTTGCATCAGAGTGACCTCTGGCAAACCTACTGGAAATCCCAGTTTAAACCTGCCGCCTGAGAATTTGGCAGACCCTTGGCAAAGTGCCGCCACGGCCCGCTCGCGGCACCCCGTTCCGGCGAGGGTGCCGCGTGTATTTCTTATGAGGAAAGAGAGCTGCAAGCCGTCTCGTCGGCGGCAGAGTCGTACACAATGGCCGCCTTCCTTATTTTCCATTGGTTTATTTTCGTGAAGCGGTCCGCAACACGGTAACTTGGTATCCCTGAATAGCGGTTAAGCTGCCCACATTTCAAACGATTTACGATGGGCAGGATGCCCAGTTGCGGCCGTTCTGGCGAACCGCAGTCGATTTCACGTTATTTCCCGCTAGTCATTTCTTCCAGCCGCTGGTGGGCATGTCTTAAAATTTCACGGGCCGAATCGAATGTCAGGCGGGCGATGGCCTGGTCAAATTCCAGCCATGCGAATCCAACATGTTCTTCGGAAACCGTCACATCCTTAGCCTGTGTG
>JAJZOA010000121.1 GCA_021852225.1 Planctomycetota bacterium | reverse complement strand
CAAAGTGTTTATTCGTCGGGCGGTGCGGCGGCGGAATTTCCGCATGGCCGTAAAAATTTTGACGCGCTTGTCGGCTATGTCCTTTCCCCTGCGGATTACAGGTCTTATAAAACGTATCAGGCCGATTCCATCCATGCTATTTTGAAATCTCTTTATCAGTCGCGGCGAACCTGGCCGCCCGCGGGGGTGGCGGCGGTCGGCGATGCCGCGCTTGCAGCGACCATTTCCCACGGTATTCGCAGTGTCGTAGCGGGCTGGAACAGCGCGGTTGGAACCGGAAATCAGTCCCTTCAGCGGCTGGTGGCGCTAAAGGCGGCGCTGCAAAAATATCAGACTTCCGAACAGGCGCTTATGAATTGGGCTGCCGGTTACCAGTCTGGGGACAGCCTCAACGGCGTGGCCGTCAGCCATGTAGCCGGAATTTTTTCCGCATTGGCGGCATCCGCGGCGGAAATTCGCCTTGACCTTCCGTCACTTGGTTCACATGGAACATTTTACGGTGCTTATCTGGCCGATGCTCATGCATTGTTGCAGCAGCGAAGCGCAGTTTTCCGTCAATTGAAGCGGCAAACCGCCTGGATTGCCACCCTGGCCAAGGCTCCGGCGGCCGGTGGCGGCGGCACGGCGGGGATTCTGTCCGGTGCGGTTTCGCAATTGTCCGGAAAGGCGGGTCGTGCTCGCAAGCAGGCTGTGGCACTCCTTATCGCCAGCCGCACGGAACTGTTGGCCGATATTGCGGACGAAAAATCTCCGTTTGGCGCGGCGGGTCAGTCGCAAATCAGCAGCCTGGATCAAAAATTTCTCACAAGGGCGGGGTCGCGGCGTCAGATATCGTTACGCGAAGCGGTCTATGAGGCCGTGGCGGCATTGGCCAACGCGCCCAAATCTCCGGAGTCGCTTTTAACGCTCCGCACATGGCTGGAACAATTTAACGCCGCCGCACGGCAGGCCGGAGCAAATATCAGCCAGACGGCCTCAACTTTAAAGGTCACCGGTCCGGCATCAGCAACCGCTTACAACGCCCAGTCGATGGATGCTGCCGCTAAAGCTCTAAGTCTTTTCGAAGCCAGCCGCCTGGGGAAGGTGATGGCTGGCGCTATTGCCGATGCGCCGTCCGGTGTTTCCGCCGTCGAAACCCTGATTCAAAAGGAAGCGGACGCCGGGCACTTCACCGTGCCGGTAAAACCCGTGATTGTTTTCACTCCGGGTGCGGGAAAAGACTACGATCCGCGATTCAGCCCGGCGGGCGCGGCACAAGTGCTCGGAGGGTGGTACACCATGGGGTCCATGCTGTTGGCCTCGGCAAAGGGGTCGGCAGACAGCCCGCCAATAGCCGACGCGGCACGGCTGCTTCGAAAATTCAGACAGTCTTCTGCGGCGTGTGGCGGCTACCGGCAAGCCTATTTCCACTATTGGCTGGCGATGTTGCGCGAAGGATTGGCGGTAACCGTGCCGGACAATCAATGGAAAACCTATCTAACGCAACTTCAGGCGGTGCAGATTGACCAACTGTTCCTGGCACTGCAGAAGCTTGGCGTACAGGTAGCGGCGGCATTAAAGGCAGCTCCGCCGCCGGCGTCGCTGGTACGTAAAACCACGGCGGCCCAGCGGAATATTCAAGCCGCGGACCAGATGCTGAATTTGCGTCTTTTTGCCAGATCGGTACGCCACCGGCTGGGCCGCTGGACACAACTGAGTTCCGATCCGAACGCCGCCCGTGATCAATTGCTGGCCCAAAAGCCGGTGAATCTGTATCACCGGTATATTCTGGCGGATTCGGCAAGCCCGGATTTTGCATCCACATATATTGCATCGTTGACTCTGGCCGGTTTGCGGACACTCGCTGAGCACAGCCAACGGCAGGCGAATGCCGTTCTTTCAGCGGTACGAGCGGCACCCTTTTTTCCGCTGTTTATTCCGGTCAACCCGGCGGCACCATTTGGCCATGAATGGTCGGCGACGCAACTTCGGTCTCTGGCGAAGGGCTTTTCCAGCCTGCCTCGCGCCGGACTTTTGTCCGGCCAGAACTTAACACCCGATTCCGGCGTTAACCGGCAACTGCGTATTTTGCAGGGTAATGTATCATACTTGCACTTTGGCTATTCGCGCGCAACGGTCGCGGCGATACGCAAAATTCTTGCCGCACTGATCGGCAATGGCTCCGGTCGACCGCTGGTCTGTCGACTGCGTATCACCCGTGCCATGAAAAGCGATCAGAGTGCCAACACCGTTGAGATTATCTGGCCATATTTGACTATCAATGACAACGGCGTGCGCACCGGGACAGCAAGTTTCCGGTCCGCCGCGGCCGAAGACCTTGGCAAAATATCCATTCCTGAAAAGGCCGGGGCGGCGCTGACGTTAAATTTCTATGAAACGGACCCCGCGATGGCTGGTGCCAAAGCCGACCATTCCCTGACATTCCATGGTCCTTGGGCGGTACTGAAACTGCTGGCGCGTTACCACGGCCGCACCACGGACGGAAAATCCTGGATGGTGACTATTACCACAATCGATCAGTTTCATAAATTGCGAACGATGCGAATGGAATTATTGTTTTCGCGGCCGTTGCCGTCGCTGACGGCGTGGCCGCGTGCCAGGAAATAATGGATGCCGCAGCCAGCCGGCGCGGGAAAATCGGGTGCGCATTTGGGTGATTTTTTTCAGAAACTGGCGGCGCGGATTCGCCCTGCCGGGACCGCTCCGACGGGCGCGGCGCTGTGTCTGTTTGGCAAGCATCCGGGCTGGGACGACCACATGGAAGACATTGGTCCGCAAAGCCGGGAAATGCTGGATTTTAAGCGCATGCTTTATGTGGAAGGCGTGGGCGGCAATATTGATGCTGGAAACTGGGCTCATTTGCCGACGGGGGAGCGGCTTGCCGAATTTAACCATTTGTTGATTTTCAGCCGTGACGATTATTACATCCTGGCAACACTAAGCGCGTCGGCCGATGGCAAGGGGCGAAATTTGTATCCGCTGGTGGCCGCGGTTCAGGCACGCGGCGTTTCTCTGGCGGACCTGGGGCGGCATATCGGTCCGCTGCTGTTGGAAATGCGGTCGGAGATTCAGAAGACGGCGTCGGCCGCAGGGGCGCAGAGTCTTGTGCGGAACATGCAGGAGCGGCTTGGCGCTATTGGAGCTGGACTTGCTCCGGGAGCCCCGCGCCTGGACCGGATGGTAACTGGCCATCAGGCGGCCCGTTTGTTTTCCGCGGATGCGTCCGCGGCCGCGCCGCGTGTGCTGTATGCCGTGCAGCGGGCGGTGGAGGCCGTGGGGCACGATCCGGCTACTGCCCGCACGGAAACAGTGCGGGTTCCGTTGGAGAGTCAGCAGCCCTGGTTTGCGGCGCGAATATGGTGCGCCCTGATTCGTTCCATGCTCGGGTCGGCGGGTTCCGTGATGGTGGCGGAATATCGGCCGCCAGACGGCGCAACGGGTTCCACCCTCGGCTTTGTGGACCTGATTATCGGCAACCCGGGGCAGACCGCACTTTTTTGCCTGCGTGCCGGGCTGAATCGCATTCCGCTGGCCAGCGATATTCCATATTCACTTGACGCGCCATTTGTTAAGCGCGTGGCGGATTATCTGACCGCCTGCCGCAGTGCTGGTGACGGTTCGGCACCCGCATTTTTTCAATAATAGTGCCAGTTGCAAGCGGAAGGTTTCCGGGCGAAACACGAGACGGTTACGCTGATTGCAATGGGGTTGCTTCAGATGTATTTGATGTTTATTCGCAAGGGAGCCCGCGCCCGGTAATATTTATTGATCACACTGTGCGGCTGCCTCGATTGCCAACATCCTGTTTTGCATGCCGCTCGGTCAGGGGATTGGAATATCGTGAATTCTAAAACAGGCTCTGGTGTTGATTTCCTTCGTTAAAAGTGGAATGTCCAGCTCGGTTGGCTTTTTGCCATGATACGTTCCGGCTATGTGAAATACGCGGCCTTTCCGCCAGAACTGCTCGCCGCTCAGGTTCAATCCCCGTTTTGAAATGTGGCCATTTGGTCCGTGCATCTGAATGTTGCTTTGTATCTGAATTTGCAGACTCTGATTCCATGCCGATTGCGGCGGACCGGGCAGCCTGGCGGTTAGATCAGCGCGCCAGGTTTCACCGGGAACTGGTTTTAGGCCGACGAATGTAAACTTAATTCCACCGCGGAAGATACTTTGGCGCGGCCTTTTTATTAAATGGTGAAAAGCAATCACTTGACGGCCGGTAAATAAGGTCACCGGCACATAGCCTCGAAAATCGCGAACCACTGTGGCGCCATCGTGTGGCCAGCGAACCGGCGCGCTGCATTCGCCAACGCACTGGATTTGGAGAGGAATGAAAGTCGGACCGGTCCAGCGGTCAATTTCAGCGGTGGTCGCCGAATGTTGCGCGTGCGACGCAGCCACAGCCACTCGCGGCGCAGCGATCATGAAACTCGCAAGAATGCAATAAGCCGCAATCCGCAGCCGGTCCAAGGTGTGACTCATGATGGTCCGCCATATTTAAAAATCCGCGTGTCGCGGAGTAACCACCTTAAACGTTTCCGGCGCTTTGCCTGAGTCGGTTTGGTACCGATGCGCCACGATTTGCGTGTTGCAATGTGGCCTTAGCCGATACTGGCAAACGCATGGGGTTGGGCGAAGATGGCCGTCCAAAGCCGTTTTATTACGCGTGTATGATTTATCGTGCGGCATAACTGGCCGCGCCAATGCACAAGTACAGGACTGCCATTCGCACCGCCAGTCCGTTGCTGACTTGTCGGAGGATGGCGGAATTTGGGCCGTCCGCCACGCCGGAGGTTATTTCCAGCCCGCGGTTCATGGGGCCGGGATGCAACACCAGAATATCCTTTTTGCATCGTGTGAGGCGCTGTTCATTCATCCCGAAAAAGCGGCTGTATTCACGCACACTGGGAAATGCAGCGGATGTAATGCGTTCAAATTGCACGCGCAGCATATTCACAACATCTACTGTGGGCAGCACGTCATCGAGCGAATGGGCCACCTTCACGCCAAATTCCGCAAATGAATCCGGACAAAGCGTGGTCGGGCCGACGAGTGTTACTTTTGCTCCCAGTCTCGTGAGTCCCCATATATTGCTGCGGGCGACGCGTGAATTCGCCACATCCCCGACAATTGCTACATGCAGGTCCGCAATGCTTCGGCCATGGGCCGCAAAATGTTCCCGCATGGTGAAAAGGTCCAGCAATCCCTGGGTGGGATGTTCGTGGCTGCCGTCACCGGCATTTATCACGCTGCAATGCACCTGCCTGGCAACTGCGTGCGGCGCGCCGCTGCTGCGGTGCCGTATGACAATGGCGTCCACTCCCATTGCTTCAATATTGCGCGCGGTATCGGCCAGGGTTTCACCCTTGCTGACGGAACTGGTGGCCACAAAAAAATCCATGACATCCGCGCTCATCCGTTGAGCCGCAAGACGGAAGCTGGTGCGGGTGCGCGTGGAATCCTCAAAAAACAGATTCGCGACAACTTTGCCGCGCAAGGCAGGGACTTTTTTGATGCTGCGCGTGGAAACTTCCTGAAGCGCTGTGGCCGTGTCCAGCAGTGCCAGAATTTCTTCCTGCGAAAGCTCTTCCAGGCCCAGAAGATGCGGCCTTTGCCAGCCACGCGGGGTGCTGCCAGCTTTTTGCGGCGTGGCGACATGAGTGGATGCGGAAGCGGTCGCGGTCATGGCGGAACTCCTTGCGCTGGTCCAGGCTGCGGGAAGGCCTCTGCGGCGGGATGATCCACCCACACGCCATCGTCCGGATCGGTTGGTGCCAGGTGCACACGCACCAGTGAATCATGCGGGACCTGCATTTTACGGCTTGCGAAATCGGCATGGATCGGATACTCGCGCCCTTGGCGGTCAATCAGGACCGCGAGTCGGATAAACCGCGGGCGGCCAAAATCAACCAGAGCGTCCAATGCGGCGCGCACTGAACGGCCCGTGTGCAGCACATCATCAAAAAGAATCACCGCACGATTATCTATGCGGAAATTCATCTCCGTACCGATGGGAATTGTGATGGGGCGCGAACCCATAACATCGTCACGGTACATGGTGATATCCAGTTTTCCCAGCAGAACTTTTCGTCCGGTTGATTGGTGAAGAATCGCCGCCACGCGGGATGCGACAATCTCCCCACGGCGGCGAATGCCAATGAGGGCCAGTTCGCCATCCTGTGTTGCCGCGATATCCGGATCATTTTCAATAGCCGAAGCGAGATTATGGATGAGTTGTGCAACGTCGGCCGCGGTAAGCATTGCTTGCATGGGACATAGCCTAACGCGGGGCGTCGCCGCAGGCAAGGCGCGGCCGGCCTTCCACCCTGCTATGCCGCGGGTGGTTCAATATTCCACAAATGGCGCACCAGAAAATTCCGAGTCAGTCGCCACATGTAATTCCAGTAAGGTCCGCCACAACCGTGGTGGCCATTGGGAAAGACCTGAATCTGGAAATCACGGTTATGCAGCATCATTTGTTCGACCACCTGAAATGTGCAGGCGGGGTCTACATTGTGGTCCATCCCGCCGACTATCAGCAAAAGCTTTCCCTTGAGCTTTTGCGCGTTGGTTGCGTTGGATTGCTGGGCATACCAGGGGCCGACCGGCCAACTCATCCATTGTTCATTCCACCAGATTTTATCCACGCGATTGTCATGGCAGCCGCTGTTGGCGACCGCAACTTTGTAAAAATCACCGAAAGCCAGCAATGCACGCAGGGCGCTCTGCCCGCCGGCGGAAGTACCGTAAATTCCGACACGGGACGTATCCATATATGGGTATTTCGCGGCGGCTGCCTTTATCCAGGCGATACGGTCCGGAAAGCCGGAATCTC
>JAJZOA010000293.1 GCA_021852225.1 Planctomycetota bacterium | reverse complement strand
CCATGGAAAAAGCCGCCACGGCAATGCCGCTTCAGCAGCTTCTGGCAACGGTTCGGGGGCACGGCCTTCTGCATAAATTTCCTGGAAGTGTGGTGGTGGATGTGGACCCCTATGCAATGGCATGAGGCCCGTTTGGCCGGTTGATCCTTTGCAGCATGTCAATAGCGGCCGCGGTGGCGGGCGTTATTGCAATGTCATCCACCGAATGTCCCGCAGCCTGACTCAGGCTGATCCGCAGAATGCGGTCGTGTTCGTGGCGGTCCTGTGCGGATGTGCCGTGGGCGGCTTTTTCCATGGCGGAAGCGGTAATTTCGCAATGCCAGATCAATTCCGGCTGATGCAGCAATCCGTCCTGAACCAGCATAAGCACGCGCGGGACCTCGGCCAGATCGTCGGCCATCAGACCGAGTTCTTCTTGAATTTCGCGCAGGAGATGGTTCTGCAGCAGGCTGGCATTGCGGCGGGGGCCAGCGACGGCTTCGGGTGTTTTCGTCGGCTGATTTTCCAATACTCCGCCAATCAGATGAGCAATTCCAGGATAGGCGGCCACGCGACGGCTTCGCACTCCCAGAATAATATCCGGGCCACAGGTCAATAGAGCGCTATTGCCCAACGCGGGCCTGATGCAGCCGGGAAAATGAGTAGCAAACCGGGCGTGGTGGCGCAAGGTTGTAATCAGAAATGTTTTGTAATCTGCTGTGCCCAGTTCAAGGCGCAGCCCACCGGAAGTTGCGACGGCGCGCTGGAGATACAGAATTCCACCGTTGAAAAGCAGGCGGTTTTCCTGTTTTGCTGCGGCAATTTCCAGTTCCCAAAGCCGGTCGATTTCCCGCGCCGCCTCATCTGAAATATCAGGCGGCCCAACCAGGCTAACTTGTACGGCGGAGGCCGCCCATGGGCCGCGGGCCAGAAGTTCCAGATTCTTTACCAAGAATTCAGCCATCCTTGTTTCCGGTCGTTGCGAAAGCGGGGTACCGCGGCGGAGCAAATACGGGTCAATTGGCCTTGAAGTGAATGCTTGCAAGAATTTTAAGCGCTATTTTCCGCTGGGTATTGTTCGGCACAACGGCCAAAGCGTCCAGGCGGTCTCCGTGGTTGCCATGGGAAAGTATCAATTCAGCGAACGGCATTCCCGCAGTGGTATAACCGGTATATTCTCGTGCGGAAAGACGGTTCAGAATAAAGGTACGGTTGGAATGCACGCGAAACAGCGGGTTTCCCACGCAGGCCGGCCGTACGTGCGCTGCGACGACCATCGTCAGAAACGGCTTTTGATTGGGATGCGGGATACCGTAGTACAGCAGATATTCCTGAAGCGTGTCGCCGAATTTCTTAAAACTGCTGACGTTGTGCGGCAGCGTAAAACTGTATGTACCGGTGGTGACCGGCTGAATATCTGGTATGGCCGGAGTGACTGGTGGGCTGGCCGCAGAGCGGTGTGTTCCGCTGAGGTGTGCGGGAAAACCTGTTGCGGTCGCATCGGCTGGGGGGCCTTTATCCGCTGTGCGTCCGCTGGTGTCATTGCCCACGCCCTGGCTGTCAACGACGCTATTTTGGTTTGCCGTCGCGCCTGGTGTCCATTCGGCGGAGCTTCCGCCGGTTGTGGTTTGGGATTCCCCGGTAAAAGCGGGCGGGTTGTTGTAGGCCGCTTGAACGGCGGGCCTCGAATTCGATGATCCATCCGGCTGCGGCATAAATGGCCGATAGGGCAGATTTGCCAGAATGGATGGCTGCGCGCGTACAAGCGGATTGTTTGTCTGGCCAGCGCAGCCAGCCATCGCGGCGAGGCTAAAAAAAGTTACGGTCGTCAGAGCGGATTTGACCCAACACATCATACATCTCACTTTTCATTTCCTGGTCCGCGAAAGATCCGGATCGCTTCCGCAGGACTTTATTCAACGGTCAGCCAATGGCTCGAATCGCCATTTGCGACTCACACTCCGGAATCCACCAGTCTGCTGACCGCCCATGTCTTATTACATTATACTACATTCAGGCGGTCCGATGGTAGGATTCCGTCCGTTAACCATCGCCGGGCCATGTCGCATTGGAAGCACGGGCGGTCTGTATGCCGTCGTACGCGGCGCGCATCACGGTTGCAGCCAAAACGATGGCGTGACCATTTGGCAATGTATGGAGTGTCTGATGAGCGATGTTGAAAAGAATCTGGCCCGTCTGGGAGTTACGATTCCGCCAGTACCCCGTCCGGTGGCGGCGTATCTGCCCTACGTTCAAATCGGCATGCAAGCCGGATCGCTGGTGTTTGTGAGTGGTCAATTGCCGAGTCGGGATGGCAAGGTGCTGTTTCAGGGCCATGTTCCGACAGTTCAAAGTGTGGAACAGGGACGTGACGCCGCCCGATTGGCGGCCATTAACGCGGTGGCTGTGCTGTACGATGCGTGTCTTAAAGATTGGAACCGTTTGGAACGTATCGTTAAATTGACGGTTTATGTAGCCTGTGAACCCGATTTCCACAATCAACCGCTGGTAGCCAATGGTGCCAGCGATCTGTTGGTGGAAATTTTTGGAGAAGCGGGCCGGCACGCCCGGGCGGCTGTGGGAACCAATGCGCTGCCATTGGGCAGCACGGTGGAAGTGGAAATCGTCGCCAGCGTTAAACCAGCTTAACCTGCGAATGGATATGAACTTTGGCCGTGCGTTGGCACAGAAGCGGTCTTACGCAGACGCCGATGGGGCTTTTGCCACAACTTTTCGGGTGGGCCCACCAGCCAGTGGTGCCGGCGCTTTTACGGAAGGCTTATCTGCGGGTTTCCTCGTGGCTTTGGTCGGCGGCTTTGTCACGGGTTTGGCCGCCGCTTTGGCCGTGCGTTTTGCCGGCTTTAAAGTCTCTGCAGGTTCTATTTCCGCAGGGGCGGGTTTTCCACCGAATTTTGCCAGAATGTCCGCCGGTGGCCATGCCTTTTGTTCATTGAGGGCTAAAAATTCTTCCAGCCGCTCCGCAGGCAGAGTCATGCGGCACCGCGGGAAACCGAGGCAGCTTAAAAAATCGCCGCGCTTTCCGCTGCGCACCACCAACTCCTTTTTGTGGCATTTGGGACATTTCAGGCCGGTTGGTCTGGGTGGCGGTTTGGGAGGCAGTGGCAGGCCGGTTTTGCGGTCGGCCTGCTGCAATGTTTTACATTCCGGATAGCCGGAACAGCCGAAGAAGGGGCCATACCGGCCCATTCGGCGGATCATTGGTTTACCGCAGTTCGGGCATTTGTAATCGGTGATATCCAGTTGTGCCGGCTTTCCTTCGGAATCAATATTCGAAGCGCCATCACATTCAGGGTAACGCGAACAGGATAAAAATGTTTTTCCTCGTTTGGAAAGCTTATAAGCCATCATCGCGCCGCACTTCGGACATTTATGTTCCGAAGGGGTCGCTTCGGCGCGTGCGTGGGTCATGCGGTCTTCCGCGGTGGCCAGATCTCGCGCCAGCGGATCGTAAAAATCGCGAACTACCTCCACCCAGTCGCGGTGCGATTCTTCAATCTGGTCGAGTTCGCTTTCAATTTTACGGGTAAAGCCCAACTCCATAAGATCCGGAAAGCCTTCGATTAATTTTTCCGTGACCTTAATGCCCAGATCGGTCGCGAAAAACCGTCGATCCCGCAATTGCACATATTGCCGGTCCTGTATGGTGGCGATAATACTTGCGTAGGTGCTGGGTCTGCCAATACCCTCGGTTTCCAGAGCCTTCACCAGGCTGGCTTCCGTAAAGCGGGGGGGCGGACTGGTGAAATGCTGGGTCGGAGTTAAATCAAGTGGTGATACCGGTTGGTTTGCCACCAACGTCGGCAGCAATTGTTCATCAAACCGCGACCAGACTCCCGCCACGCGGGTAAAGCCGTCAAATTTCAGCGCGCGGCCGGTGGCTTTGAAAACGGGACGCTGTGTGGGGTCTTCCTTGCGGTCGGCGGAGCGGCATTCAATCAGGGCCTCGGTGACCATCCATTGGGCCGGCATCATCTGGCAGGCGACAAACCGTTTCCAGATCAGTTCATATAATTTGAACTGGTCCTCCCCTAATGACGCCCGGATATCCGCGGGCTTAAGCGTCACATCAGTCGGACGAATCGCTTCGTGCGCTTCCTGTGCGCCTTGCCGGGAACTGAAATAATTGGGGCTTTCCGGCAGGTAGCCGGCGCCGAATTCCTTGCCGATAAATGTGCGAACTGTTGCCAAAGCGTCCTGGCTGATATTCTGCGAATCGGTTCGCATGTAGGTGATTAGGCCGACCGCACCCTGACCGGGTAATTCCACCCCTTCATAAAGTTGCTGGGCGGTCCGCATAGTACGCTGCGCGCCAAAGCCCATCTGGTTGCTTGCGGCCTGTTGAAGCGTGCTCGTACTGAACGGGCCAGGCGGGCGGGATGTGGATGGTTTTGTGGTAAGCGACCGCACCACATAGCTGCGTCCCTTTCCGCTGGCGGGCACCTCGCCGGTGATGCGCGTGAGGAGTTTTGCCGGTCCGCGCATCGGTATGCCGCGCGGACCGTTGGTGCCGTCATTTTCCACGGTTACCTGGGAGACCTGTTCTAAGCCCACGGCCTCGGCAGCGCGGCGGGCATCGTCCACGTTCTTGGGATCAAATTTCTTCCCATCGAATTCCACCAGATCCGCCCGAAAGGCTTTGTTTTGCTCCAACCAGGTTCGCTTTTGCTGTCCGGAGGGGCCGGCGGTCGGCGTCGGCGCGGAATCTGTTCCATCGTCAGCAGTGTCTTCTTCATCTCCAAGCAGAAATTCCCGCCATTGTGAGCCTAATGCGCCTGCGCGCACCATATCAGTGGTAAAAAAGGCCTGCAATTTCCAGTATTCCTCGGGAATAAAGGCGGCAATTTCCTTTTCGCGATCCACAATCACTTTTACCGCCACGCTTTGCACGCGTCCGGCAGAAAGACCCCGCGAAACTTTTTTCCAAAGAAGCGGTGAAACTTTATATCCGACTAACCGATCTAGAATTCGCCGGGCCTGCTGGGCGTTTACTTTATCCTGATCAATCCGTCGTGGTTGATCAAACGCCTTAAGAATGGCACCCTTGGTAATTTCGTTGAACACGACTCTCTGAACTTCATCATCCTTCAGGCCAAGCGCATGGCGCAAGTGCCAGGCAATGGCTTCGCCTTCCCGGTCCAAGTCTGTGGCCAGATAAACCTGTCTTGAATTTTTAGAGGCCGCCCGTAATTCCCCAATAATTTTTTTTCGTGTTGCGAGAATTTCATATGTTGGTGCGAAATTCTTTTCGATATCAACGCCAATATCTTTGGTCGGCAGGTCGCGCACATGCCCCATTGACGCCTTTACGATATAGGAGTCTCCAAGGTATTTATTGATTGTTTTAGCCTTTGCAGGCGACTCGACAATCACCAGCGCTTTTCCGGTTGGTTTTGGTTTAACAGCCATGGTTGGTTCGTTTCCTTGTGTCCATCATGCGGCGATGCCGTCGGTTGGTCATTTTTTTTATGGACTGCAACAACTGCAATTTCTGTTGTCCAAATCCTTTGGACGCTTTCAGCCGCGCCAGCGACAAAACCGCGCTTGCCCAACTGGTACCTCGTTTCGCCGCCCCTTTATGAGTTTCGGTCATATAGGGCTTGAAACGCAAACAATTATATGCCCTTGTTTTGCCATGCCGTCGGATTGGCGATTCACCGGACAATAAGTTCGATGTTGCAACCCGTCCGGATGGCCATAAAGGGCATTTATGTTCTTAAATGTGAATAACGTCACATTTTCCACTTTGAGAATAGCACGCACATCGCCCAGCGACAACTGCTGCGGCTTATCGTCTGATGGTTTTTCATGGGGGGCAGGGCTGTCTGACACTAATGCACCTGCCTTGCTCGTTAGGCCAGACGCGACTTCCCGATTTGTGCCAGCGCGCTATTCTGCGACTATTTTTCGGATGGGTTGGCTGGGCTGCGGTCGGTTTCCGAAGCCAGATTCTGCCGTGCGTACAGCAGACTATATTTTAGCACCACGCCTACGGTTGTTTTATAGGCAATTGCAAGACCGAAGCGTCCCTGCAAAAACCCGCCGCGCAGCACATAGTATTTCAGAAAAGTAAACAATGGCCGTGTGAGCATATTAAAAAGTGTGGCACGTTTGCCGCACGCGGCCATTTGAGTGGCCAGCAGGGCGGCACGCTCGGCCATTACGGGTCCGTCATTAAAATCAGTATTCCGATAGGGTGTCAGGCGGTTGTGCAGAATTGCTCCGCCCAATTTGGTGGAGATAAACTCGGGCCGTGGCTGGCGTTTTTCCGGCAGAGCACTGATGTCCCATTCCACGCGATCTCGATGTATCAGTCGCGATTGATAATCCGGTGACCAACATCGCACAAACCTGCCCGCGAGGTAATTTTTTCGCGGCATTTCAAATATGGCAATTTGGGCCGCCGCCGCCTCGGATATATTCTGTATATCACGAGCCAGTTTGGGTGAACATTCTTCGTCGGCATCCAATGCCAGAACCCACGGATTGGCGCAGGCCTGAACGGCAAATTCCCGCTGGCGGCTATAGCCCTGCCAGTCGTGGTGAATTACCCGCGGCCTAGTGGCGTGCTGCCGGGCGATCAAAACTGTCGCATCGGTCGAACCGGAATCAACCACGACAATATCCGCGCACCAGTTCAATGAATCCAGACAGACGCGGATTTTGTCCGCCTCATTCTTGCAAATAATACATGCCGACACGGCGATAGCCATGGCCAGAAGATATTAGAAAACCGCAATTTAGAAAAGGGGCATCAGCAAAATGGTCTGGGGTATCTGCCAAACTTTCTCACGAGGGATAACTTCTCATATCGAAACCCGAACGTGGTGGTGAAGCAATGGATAT